>JANNDD010000425.1:0-33481 GCA_031387365.1 Armatimonas sp.
ATATGGAGGAGATTGGGCTTAGTTTTCATGAGGATGGTTCCGTGTAGGGGGGAGTCTCGAAGCGGCAGGGAGTCTCGGCGACCCGTGGGTCAGCTTGCTCGGTAAGAACAGCGAGGAGCTGGGCACTCAGGGCGGCTTTAATCTCTGTGTAGCTGGGATCGGCTGCGAGATTGTTCAGATAGTGCGGGTCTGTGCGCAGCGCATAAAGCTCCTCGGCAGGGCGCTTGCCAAAGCCAAGCTCGAACGCGGTGGGAATCTCAGCACGGTGGTGGATCATCCACGCCTTGGTCGGGCTGGCATCGAGGTCGGGGTAGCAGACCATTGTGTTGTTGGCCAGCTCGTCGTAGGAGGGGGGCGTGGCAAAGGGATCGTCCATGCCCTCCGGGCTTCCCATGGGCCAGCGCTCCGGTTCGAAGTTACGGATGTAGAGAAACTCTGCCGTGCGTAGAGCACGCTGTGGGTAGGGCAGATGTCCCTCACGTGCCGCCGCCACATGCCGCTCGCGCCCGGTGATGACAGACGTCCGGGTTGCATCTACCTGGCCGGAGCGGCTACTAGTGAGCACGGGCCAGAGGCTACGTGCCGTCATCGTTCTGGGAAGGGGAACACCCGCCGCCTCTAGAAACGTTGGGGCTAGGTCCATAAGATTCACGAAGTCCGTCACGACGCGGCCCGCGGGAATCGTTCCGGGCAGGCGTGCGGCCAGCGCGACCTCACAGCCCAGATCGTAGAGATTGCACTTGGCGCGAGGGAAGCCGGGGATACCGTGGTCGCCGCTGGCCACAATCAGTGTATTGTCCAGCTCGCCGGTTGCTTCTAGTTGCTCCAGAATCACCCCGAGTCCTGCATCCAGCGCCAGGCACTCCCCTAAGTAGTCGCAGACATCCTCGCGAACCTCATGGACATCGGGCAAAAACGCAGGCAGGCGGCCTTGCAGATCACCAGGCTCTAAACTCCATAATTTCTTGCCCGAGCCGCGCTCCCAGAGCCGGTGGGTGTTGGTTGGCCCCCACCAGTAGCAAAACGGCGTATTGGCAGGCCGCGCCGCCAGAAACGCGTCAAAGTTGGCTCGGACTTCGTCGTAGAGGGGCTGCTTGCCGGAGACGACGGCGTTTTGCGAGAAGTGTCGCCAGAGATCTCCGGCGGGCTCGTAGCGTGTGCGGGCTCCGCCATACGGTGCATTGATTGCCTGGCCGGGCGACCAGACTTTGTAGGTATAGCCGATATGGTAGCCGCTCTTTTCCAGCTCCAGGGGATAGGTCGGGATACTCTCGTCCCAGACCGCACCCTGTAAGATCGCCCCGAGGCCCGTCTGCCAGAAGTACGACCCCGAGAGCAGCGCACTGCGGCAGGGGGTGCACGTTGGGGCGGGCACAAAGGCGTTCTGGAAGAGCACACCTTCCCGTGCAATTCGATCAAAGTGCGGCGTCTCGATTAAGTCATTAAGCGGGCTCGCTCCGGCCAGCCCCCGGTAGGCGCTGGCATAGCGTCCCCAGTCATCGGCAAAGGCAAAGAGGATATTCATCGGTTTTAGCGCCAGAGTTTCTCTAGCAGCGCGTACAGCTCCGGGTCGTGGGCTTTGAGCTGATCTTTATTAAACGGAAAAAAGTCATTGGCCCCAAAGAACGCCTCCGTACCCTCGGCGAAGTACTCCTGTACGCTGGTAAGCGCGTAGGCACGGTCAAAGCGCTTGCGGCCCTCGGAGTCCTGGCGCTCCACTCGGTCGTACTTGCCACTGGCTTTTGCGTTTTTGTAGGCTGCCAGCAGGCGCGGCTCGTCGTTGCCTAGAACTCGGTCGTGGTAGGCGTGAGCCAGCTCATGGAGCACAAAGAGCGGCATACGGCGCGTCTCCGCGTCGAAGTTTTTCACATCGGTGATCTCGACACCCTTGACCATCTCCGGATTGCGTCCGTTCGAGCGCAGCCAGTCCGCGCCCGGATGGTACTCGGCGCGGGGCGGTGTTTTCGGGTACTCCGTCGAGAGCCAGAGTGTCACGCGTTTCAGCTCCACAAGTGGTTTGGCCGCGACGAGCTTACAGATCGCCTTGAGCTGCGAGGTCAGTAGCACCAGCGCCCAGTCCAGCGCGGCGGCATCTTGCTGACGTAGCATGACGTTGATCTTTACCGTCCATCCGAGAATATTTTTCGCCTCATAGTGTCGCTCTTGCATCGTAGCGCAGTGTAGCACTAGAGTGCGAGTGATTCAAGTGCTCCGCTGTAGCCTGGTACAGATGTCGTCTTAAAATCCCGATACTAACTCTGAAACTATGCGAAACACCGTTGCCATTCTGGGAATCCCTATAGATGATCTCAACACCGAGCAGGTCATGGAGCGCCTCGATGAGTTTGTGGCATCGCAGCGATTTCATCAAGTTGCGACAGCGAACACGGACTTTTTGATCCAGGGACTCGATGATCCGGAGCTCAAGGCGATTCTCTGGACGGTTGATCTGGTGGTGCCCGATGGAATGCCCATCGTGCTCGCCTCAAAGTGGCTCGATGCGCCTTTGAAAGAGCGTGTCACGGGTGCGGATCTGGTGCCGATGCTGGCGCAGCGTGCGGCGCAAAAAGGCTACAAGATCTTCATGTTGGGTGGCAAGCCGGAGAACGCCCAGAAGGCGAAGCTCTGGATGGAGAAAGAGAATCCCGGCCTGCAGATTGTCGGATGTAGCTCCCCGGCTCCCTCGCATATCGTGACGATGGACAACGAGAAAATACTCGCTGAGATCGAGGCAGCGCAGCCCGATATTCTGCTCGTCGCCTTTGGGAACCCCAAGCAGGAAAAATGGATCCACATGCACCGGGATCGGCTCAACGTGCCCGTGTGCATCGGGGTTGGGGGGACCTTTGACTTTCTGGCGGGAGCGACCGTGCGCGCCCCCGAGTGGATGCAGAAGTCGGGGTTTGAGTGGCTCCACCGGCTCTGCCAGGAACCCAAGCGGCTCTGGCGGCGCTACATGCGCGATATTGTCCACTTTGCGCGCTTTATCACGCTCCAGCTCTGGGTGATGCGTCGCCGCAAGCGCACGCAAGGGAAGGCGCGGGTCGCGGATATTACTCTGGGCGACTGTACCGTGATCTCGCTGGTGGGCTCGCTCGACAGCAAGCAGCTCGCGAAGTTCCAGGCTAAGGCGGAGCACGCGCTGAATCTGCCGTCGCACTTGGTGTTAGATCTTCAAAATACAACGGACATGGATAGTGCAATCTTAGGAACACTACTCAACCTACCCAAGCGCGCCGCGTTTGTGGGGCGGGAAGTGCGCCTGGTCGGGGTGCCGTCGCATCTGAAGAGTGTCTTGAAAATCTCGCAGGCGCAGTCACGGCTACGGGTCTACCAGACCTTCACCGATGCCCTGCGCGGCCAGTTGCCGGAGACTCTGGAAGTGCGCACGACACTACGCGGTAGTTTAGCTGCTCTGGTTCTAGATGGCGCGGCCAACGAGGAGAACCGCCCGTATCTGGAGCTTCACCTGCGCCAGCTCCCCAACTTTTTGGATCATGTCGAGCTGGACATGCGCGAGGTAGATTTTCTGGACATCGGAACCCTTGCGCTGCTCCATCGCTTCGCGGAGGAGCGCAAGAAGTTCGGGTGCGACGTGAGCCTTATGCCGGGTGAGGCCGTGGGGCGTCTGCTGGCCCGTGAAAAACTCACGACGGCCTTTGATGTGGTTAGCTCTCTCTCTAAGGCTGCCTGAGCTTACTCATCTCGCTCATCTTACTCATCTTACTCAAGAGGGTGCGTGAACAGATAGCGCCAGACATCTTCGTGGATAAACTTCCCACTGGCATCTTTCACGGCGTTGCCACCCGGCGTGACGGAGCCGTGGGCGCGGTTGGCATCGCCCTTCACATCGGCATCGGTGATGAGGCGACGGGTGCCGCCGTAGGGGGCTTTGGTTTTGTCCACGTTCACAATCGGGCCGAACTTTTCCAGCCCCAGCATCTCCCAGGAGCGCGGGTAGTGGTTGCCCGTCCAGCCACCGTCGAGCACGTGGCTGAACCCAAAGTAGCGGTTCGCGGGAGTCGCCGACTTGAGCGACTGCCAGGTTTCTAGCTGATCGCGCGGGCCGCAGAGCATCACGACCCGTGCGACGCGCTGGTGCTTGGCCAGCCGCGCCGCCGTTGTGGAGCCGTGCGACGCGCCTGAGAGGATCACGCGCTCCCAGCGCAGGGCTTTTTGATCCGCCGTTAGGAAGTACTCCCAGCCGCCCTGTGGGTTCTCCTTGGCCAGCCACTTCACCAACTGAAGTGCACGCTCCATGATGCTATCGGGCTTTGGGATGCTCACGACATCGCTGAAGTCCTCACCCGTGGCCGCCTCTAAGCGAATCTTGCCATTAAACAGTGTGTCGCCCTTGGGGCCTTTGTCGCCGAACTGCCCGAACCAGCCGTTGGCGTAGTGCACTTGAATGGCGTGCAAGCCGTAGCTCGTGAGCCGGTCAAAGAGCGGGGCGCTGTAGCCCATGAGCCAGATCACCAGCCGCCCGAGCGGTGCGACCCGTGTGTCCACGGAGGCGTGCTGCGTATCAGCGGGCTTGCCGTCTTTCTCGAACACAAACCCGATCTCCGGGTGGGGGCGTGCGCGGGGATCGAGCGCGCTGGCACGTGCCGTGAGTGCATAGCGACGCGGCAGCGGGTCTCGGTAGTTGAGCGGGGTCTCGGTCTGTCTCATGAGAGAATTGTACCTTCATCGGGGCGAATACTCAGGGAAGCGCAATACTCCGGATCCGCAGGCGGTTCAGCCCCCCAACAATTTTATCCCCGGCGCAGTAGCCCAGCAGAATCGTCTTTTCGATAAAGTGAATCGCGGTGTAGCAGTACCAGCCGTCGGGGTCGGTCTCGATCTCTTTGTGGCCGTGCCAGCTCTTGCCGCCATCGTCGGAGCGCGCGAGGGTGAGGGGTGTGCGCTTGCCTTTGGGAAACGCGACCCGCCCCGAGTGGTCGTTGTAGAGCGCGATCAGCCGCGCGGAGTTGTGCAGACGCTTGATGCTGGCGGGCGCAACTGGGGAGAGAAGCGGCCCAGCGACGGGCGCACTCCAGGTCTCACCCTTGTCGGTGGAGCGCAGCTCAAATTGTGCACCTTTGTCGGTGCGGGCAAAGCAAAGGAGCGTGCCGTCGGCGCACTCGACCACGCCAGGCTCTTGCAGGCCCGTGCCACTCGCTACCGGAAGCGCCCACCAGCTCCGCGCCTCGCGCCAGGTTTTTCCCTCGTCGTCGGAGAGCGCCCAGAGCGCCATCGCGCGGGCATCAAACGAGCGGGAGCTGTGCGGATCGCTTCCCTTCGAGCGATGAAACGCCAGCGGCGCGATGAGCCGCCCGGAGCTTAGTTGAATCACGCGGTCGTTGTTGAGCACGAAGTAGCCCGGCGCGGCTGTCATCACGACCGGAGCGCTCCAGGTCTTTGCCTCGTCGTCGGAGAAGCGCACGTAGGGCAGGCACTCGATCCAGCTATTCTTTTTTAGGTAGAACAGTGCGATGCGCCCGGACTTGAGCCGCAGCAGCGAGACACTCATCACGTTGTTGCCGCCGCTATTGGCGAGAATCTCACGCGGTGCGCTCCAGCTCTTGCCGCCGTCCCCCGACTCAATTCCCACCAGCCGCGCCGGGCTCTCGTCGGCGGCCCCCCCATAGAACTGCGTGTAGACAAAGAGTACATGGTTATTGCTCAGCGTCACAAACGCCCCCTCGGAGCTGCGCGGGTTCTCTTTAGTCGGCTCGATATTATGGACGATTTCCTGGCTCATGGCCTATTGTGCCTGATTTTGGCGGATAAAGGTAGAGTAGTACTATGGCAGCAAGACCTAAAGGCATCTGTAGCTACTGCGGCGAGGAAATCGCCAAGCAGAGCATTGGCAAGCACTTAGAAAAGTGCGCGAAACGGCAGGCGGCAGTGAGCGCGGCGACGGGCAAGACCGAGATACTGTTCTATCTGCGGGCGGAGTGTGAGTTCAATAAAGGACTCTTTCTCGATCTTGAGGTACGTGGCTCCGCGACTCTGAACGATCTGGATCACTATCTCCGTGCGATCTGGCTGGAGTGCTGTGGCCACCTGAGCGAGTTTGCCTGCGAGGCGTGGCGCGACACGATTGATTCCTCGCGGAAAGTAGAGAGCGTTTTCAAAAACCACAAAGAAATCACGCATCTCTACGACATGGGCTCCACCTCGGAGACGACGCTTCGAGTGATGGCTGAGCGCAAGGGTGCTCCGACAACCACACGCCCAATAGCGCTGATGGTTCGCAACAAGATCCCCGAGGCGAGCTGCGACGAGTGCGAGAAGCCCGCCCGCTGGATGTGCAATGAGTGCCTGGCAGAAGAGGGCGAGTGGGTGGCTCTGTGCGATGACTGCCTGGAGCCACACGGACACATGACCGACTACGCGCCCGTGCTTCTGGTCAACTCGCCGCGACTGGGAATGTGCGGCTACACAGGCCCCGCCGATCCCCCCTACTAAGGCGATAGAATAACCCTATGGCCTACAGCAAGTTCAAGACCCTCGATGACGTGATGAGCCGTCTCAGCGTTGAGGTACTAGAGCGGCCTGGCTTGTTTGACTCTGTCGCAGCCGTGCCACTCAGCCAGACACTCAAGGACGCACTGGAGCAGAATATTCCTCTGGCCACCGCGCTCTACACCGAAAAAGCACGCTCTGAGCTGATTGTCATGCCGCTGCTCCTAGAGGTCTGGAATCAAGAGAGGCGCGAGATCGGGCTGTTCTCCGGGGTGGAGCTAAACGTAGACCGTGCCCTCGGCCTTGATGGATTCTGCGACTTTCTCCTCTCCCTAGACCCGCTCCAGTCCGCGCTTCGTGCCCCTGTTGTCACCATTGTCGAGACAAAAAAAGTAGACCCCGGTGAAGGAATCGCGCAATGCATCGCGGAGATGGTAGCCGCGCAGAAGTTCAATGAGCAGCGCGACAAGCCTCTCCCCGTGATTTACGGCGTGGCGACCTCAGGGCTTCTCTGGCGCTTTTTGCGGCTTATTGGCAATCAAGTGGAGATTGATCTCTTAGACTACCCCATTGGCGAGGCAGGCAAGATCGTCGGGATCTTAACCCATGTGATTCATGAGGCACGTCTTGCCTAGTTTGGCGTAAAATTCTCTTATGGCATCTGATATATCTTGGTCTGAAATCAAGAAAGAGCTACTTCAGCTTAACCAAGAGGAGACACTGAAGCTCCTCAAAGACCTTTACAACGCCACGGCGAGCAACAAAGCTTTCTTGCAGGCGCGGGTGCTCAAGGGCGAGGTAGCTCTGGACGACTACGAAGCGCGAATCTACACCGCCTTTTTCTCCCGCAGTAAGTACGGCCCCACCGACGGCTATCCCAAGCTGCGCGAGGGCAAGGCCGTGCTCAGCGAGTTTAAGAAAGCCCGGCCACAAGACCTTAAAAACTACCTAGACTTGCAGCTCTACTACATCGAGACCGGAACCAGCCTAACCCGGCAGTACGGCGACATGTACGAGAGCTTCTACGACAGCCTGCTCTCCGTAATGGGCGACGTCGCCAAGGTGCTGGAGAAGCCGGAGAACAATACACTCTACACCTACTTTCTCCCCCGCCTCAAGCACCTCTACCGTGACGGTGACGGCTTCGGCTGGGGCTACAGCGACGCGCTGCAGGACTTGCTAGAGAGTATCGCAGAGGCACACGGGGACAGGGATGTGTTTCCCAAACGAAGCTGGCAGGCTACGGTACAATAGCCGTTGTGACTGTCTGCATTTTAGGTGGGGGAATTATCGGCCTGTGCTCGGCGTGGTACGCGGCGGAGCGGGGCTTTGAGGTGACGGTGCTGGAGCGTGGGCCCGACGGCGGCGATAGCTGCTCTCTTGGCAATGCGGGGATGATCGTTCCCAGCCACTTTGTCCCACTGGCCGCGCCGGGGATGATGCTCTATGGGCTGAAACAGCTCGCCAACCCGGAGAGCCCGTTCTGGATTCGCCCCAAGCCCACAAAAGAGCTGGTGGACTGGGGGCTGAAGTTCATGAAGTCTGCCACGCAAGCGCACGTGGACAGAAGTGCACCTCTGCTACGCGATCTGAACAACACCAGCCGGGCGGAGTACGAGACGCTCGCCGAGACGTTTGGCAATGAGTTTGGACTGGTAAAGCGCGGCCTGCTCATGCTCACCAAGACCCAGCATGCGCTCGACGAAGAGACTGCGATGGCGGCAAAGGCCCGTGTGCTAGGCATTCCCGCCGAAGTGCTGACACCCGAGGAGACGGCGAAGCTCGATCCGAAGATCACCATGGAGATAGCCGGGTCGGTGTACTTTCCCAACGACTGTCACCTCTCACCGAGCAAGCTGATGGCCGGACTCGCGCGGCGGCTCAAAGAGCGCGGAGTACGCTTTGTCTACGGCGCGTCGGTGGCGGGCTGGGTGACAACAAAGGGGCGGGTGACGGCGGCACTGACCAGTGCGGGGCAGTTCGAGGCCGATCAGTTCGTGCTGGCGGGTGGTGCATGGAGCCCCGAGGCGGCGCGTGGCCTGAGTCTCTCGCTACCGATGCAGGCGGGAAAAGGCTATTCCATAACTCTGGAAAACCCAAAACAGCTCCCAGAGATCTGCTCGATCTTCGTCGAGGCACGTGTTGCCGTGACTCCGATGGGGGGGACGCTGCGGGTGGGAGGTACCATGGAGATCGCGGGCAACGATCTCTCCGTAAACCCACGCCGCGTCGCGGGGATCGTCAAGTCCGTGCCACGCTACTACCCCGCGTTCTCAGAAACGGACTTCGCGGGGCTGCCCACGTGGAGCGGCCTGCGCCCGGTTAGCCCGGACGGCCTACCGTATCTCGGGCGGCCCGCAAAGTGGAGCAATGTCGTTGTCGCCACGGGGCACGCAATGATGGGGCTCTCGCTCGGGCCGGTGACGGGTAAGCTCGTGGGGGAGGTGCTCGCGGGAGTGCCGCCTAGCATTCCGTTGACACTGCTTTCCCCGGATCGCTTCGCGTAGCGAAGTTCTAGACTTCTAGCTCGATAATTGTGACATCGTCGTTTTTGAGGGCACCACTGTCCCTTGTGCCTTTAAGCCACGCGGGGAAAATCGTGGCACTGGGGATGAGGTTCCAGGGCTTGCGCTTGCGCTCGTACTCCAGCAGAAACCAGGCAGCGACGGCATCACTCAGGACGAACAGGCGCACGGGTGTGGCGGGGAGCTTGGCGGTGAAGCGGATAATGTCGGGGCGATCTTTCAGGGCAGCGGGATCGGTGGCAACCAGACCTGGGTGGGTATTAAACTGCCGGGACTTCGTGAGAGGAAAGGCATAGTGCAGCAGGTCATTCACCACTAAAAAAAGGCAGACATCGCCAATCGCCCTCGCCATGAGCTGGCGACTCTCCGGCTCAAAGTTCAGCACGAGCAAGGACGCTTGCGAGCCCTGGGGAAGCTTTTCCTGCGCGTACCAGGTCGTGGCCCCGGTGCTGACACTTTTCTGCCACTGTGCTCCCAACACGCTGACCCGCTCCCAGAAAACCTCATCGTCAGCGGGGAAGGGGGCACCGTGGGCGAACTCGGCCACCAGTAGCTCCGCCCACTCCCGGGCATAGACTGCCGCCGATGCGCCATCGGCCACAGCCAGCACCGGATGTTTCTCGGAAAACTCAGAGAACTCAGAGAACTCAGAGAGTGCCCAGGCATCCTCGTACTGCTCCTCAGTATTGCCATCTTTGGGGGCGGTGAGTGTACGGATCCGTTTCATGGCTAGCGTAGATCCGCCGTGCGTGTCCCGATATCGAGGAACTGTACCAGTGAGCGCAGATCCGCATTGAAAGCGAAACCACGCGAGCTCTCCGTGGTGGTGAACCCCTCCCGCCGTGCCTCATCGCGGAGCTTGGGCGGGAGTACACTGCTGATCTCGAAGAGCATCTGCGCGTACTCATCGGGTAGCCCAAGCTGCGTGTCGGGGAACTCAACGGGCCGCTTGGCTACCCCGGAGAGGTGAATGTTAAAGAGAAGTGCCTTGCCATCGTTGGTGCCCAGGCCCTTGAGCTTATCGGCGGCGGGGCGGGGCGAGCCGTCGGTAGGCTCGCCGTCGGAGATATTGATAATGCTCGGCGGATAGGAGAGCGGGTAGAGCTCCGTCCAGGCTTTGACTATCTGGTGGGCCTCTTCCACGGCGGCGACCATGGGGGTGTTGCCATTGGCCATGGGCTCAAACCAGACTGGGAAGCGCACCTGGCGCTCGATCAGGCCCCCCGTTCCATCGTCTTCTTTCCGGGCACGCGTCTCCACCCGTAGGGGGTTGTCAGCGACCTCGGAGATGGGCACAAACTGCCGCCCGGCAAGCTGTCCGCCAAAGCCCGTGCGTACCGCGCCGCCGTAGCCAATCACGGCGATCTGAAAGTAATCGCGCACATCCTCGCCCTTGGCGCAGCGTAGCACCAGGGTCGCGATGAGACGGTTGACTGCATCGGCCACCGCGTCGCACTTGCGCTTGCCCGAGTCCATCCCATACGGGTCGTCCATCGAGCCGGACTGGTCAATCAAAAAACAAAACGCCGTCGGCTTGGCGCGGCTGATCTCCGCTGTATAAGGCATGGCAAAATTATACCGCGAACATCGCCCCATTCATGGGGCGGCAGGAGCCAAGCACACCGAGCGCGAACCTTAGGCTATGAAGTTTGACTACGATTTGATTGTGATTGGCTCCGGAGCGGGCGGAGGAACTGTGGCGGGGCTGCTGGCGGAGTCAGGTCGGCGGGTATTGCTTTTAGAGCGTGGGGGAGAGCCGGGCTTTGCAGAAGTCGGGCGGGATCATCTCCGAAACCAGCGACTCTCGCATTACGGCCACAACGCCGGGCCGGACGCCGATCACCCGAGGGTTGCCAATAACCACACCGTGCAGCCCTGGGACGGAGGCTACCATGCTAATGCGGCGATTGTCGGGGGCGGGACGCGGGTTTATGGGGCGCAGGCGTGGCGCTTCCACCCGCTGGACTTCAAGATGGCCTCGACCTACGGCATCCCCGACGGCTCATCTTTGGCGGACTGGCCGATAGAATACCATGAGCTGGCCCCGTTCTATGAGCAAGCGGAGCAAGAGATCGGGGTGTGCGGTCAGGCGAGTGCGATGTGGCACCTGCCGGAGTACCGAAAAGACTACCCGATGCCCCCGATGGCGATAACAAAGCAGGGTATGACCTATCGAAAAGGCGCGGCGGCGCTGGGCTGGCGGACACTGCCCGTGCCGCTGGCGATCAACTCTACCGAGTATCTCGGGCGACCCGCTTGTACACGCTGCCAGCACTGTGTCGGGTTTGCGTGCCCGGTGGACGCCAAAAACGGCTCACAGAACACGCTGATCGCACGCGGGAAACTCACCGGGCGCTTGTTTCTCCAGACGGGCGCGATGGCCGCCCAGATCGAGCATAATGGCAAGCGCGCCAGCGGCGTGACGTACTTTGTAGGCGACGAAGCCAAAACCGCGACGGCGGAGCAGATCATCGTGGCGGCGGGCGCAATTGAGTCCGCGCGGCTCTTGCAGCTCTCGGGGATCGGCAACCAGAACGATCAGGTCGGGCGGCACCTGCAAGGCCATGTCTATGTCGGAGCCACGGCGCTCTTTCCGAATGAAATCTGGGACGGCCTCGGGCCGGGTGTGAGCACAGCCACCACCGAGTGGAGCCATGGCAACGCGGGGATTATCGGAGGTGGGATGCTGGCTGATGAGTTTATCCTGCTGCCGATCATTGCCTGGAAGCGCTACCGTGCGCCGGGTGTCCCTACTTGGGGCAAGGAGGCGAAGGACTGGTTGCGCAACCACTACCGCCACCTCTCGGACATCAAAGGCCCTGTGCAGGACATTCCCTCCCCCGATGCAAGAGTCACGCTCGATCCCAGGGTGAAAGACCGCTGGGGCCTGCCCGTGGCGCGGCTCTCAGGAACAACGCACCCGGAGACGATCCGCACGGGGCAGTTTATGCAGAAGAAAGCCGTGGAGTGGCTGCAAGCGTCGGGCGCCAAACAAATCTGGGGCAGCCCCCCGACCACGCCGTATCTCTCCGGTGGCCAGCACCAGGCAGGCACCTGCCGCATGAGCGATGACCCGAGCGCGGGCGTGGTGGATCGCAACGGACGCGTCCACGGCTTTGAGAATGTCTTTGTGGGGGATGGCAGCGTCCACGTGACCAACGGCGGCTTCAACCCCGTGCTGACCATCTTCGCGCTGGCGTTCCGTCTGGGGGCGTTTTTAACCCACCCCGGTTAGAGCGGGGTGGCTGGAGAGCGCTCCGCGCTACGAAGGGCGTCCCGCCCATGGGAATTCGTTATGGCCGGAACGGCCTTTGCAGCCGCAGGCTCTCCAGTCCCGCCGTTCTGATCGGCGGGGCATAAGCGGTACACTCAAGACGTGAATACCCTCTTTCGGATTGCGTTTGGTGACTATGAGTTCGTTTTAGATCGCACCAGCCTGACCTACTCGCTCACGGAGACCGTGACCAAGACCGTCTGGGCAACCGAGCTTTCCTTGGGCTGGATTGAAATCAAAGACCGCGAGACGGGCACGATTACCCGAACGGATTTTGGCGACTGCAAGCTCATCAGCATCGCGGAGAAGATGGGCGCGGCGGGCAAGCGCATCTTGCTGGGCCTCGACGCACCGGGCGGCGTCCCTGTGGATATCTATCTCATCTGCGGCTCGAAAGAAATTCAGCTCACGGTCGAAGCGAGTCGAGATAGCAAGACGCACTTGCTGGAGAAGATTGGGCTGTTGCCAAGACTCTGTCACGCGGAAACGGGCGGCCATCTGGTCTTGCCCATTGGTGAGGGAACCTTACTCTATCCAGAGCGCTACCAGCCGATAGAAGCCCCTCAATACGAGTGGGATCGCATGGATCAGCTTCCCGTTTGGGAGAGCTTGACGATGCCGTTTCTGGGAGCCGTTCAAGCAGAGAGTGCTCTTGTGCTTCTGACGGACTCTGCCTACGCGGTTGGGGAGCTGGAAAAATCGGCTACGGGAAGTGTTTCAGCCTCTTGGGCCTACCGACGCGACCCGGATCGTCGGCGGTTGGATATCCGAATCGTGCCCCTTCCTGCGGGAGACTATGTGGCAATCGCACGTGCCTACCGTGAGAAGCTGATCGCTGAGCGCAACCACATGACGCTGCGCAAGAAGATCCGTGAGAATCCCGAGAAAGAGTATCTTATTGGCTCTAGTTTTATCAAAGTGAATACGGCAGGAGACAGTTTGAAAGACTTTCCTGCGTATCTCAGTATCCTCAAAACAGAGCTGGGGCTGGAGCGTGCGCTGCTAAATCTGGTCTTTAACCGCTACCACGAAGTTCCCGAAAATCTAGTTGTAGATGCCTTTGCCACCGCACGCGAGCAAGATTATCGAACCGTTTTTCGCCCCGTAGACAGAGACGACGAACCGCTCTCCGTAGAAGTAAGTAGGGCACGTTTTGGCGGCGAGGTTGCCTTCCTCCCAATGCGTTGGCGCGAGTACAAGAGCGCACCGTCGCGCTGGGATTTTATCGAGCAGAACATGCAAGAGCTGGAGAACCTAAAGCAACATGCTCAGCTCATCGTGCAACCGTCTAGATGGGAGTGGCTTGCCATCGCCGCCGATTTTACTGTTGACTCCTGGCGAGAGAACCGTGGTATCTATCGAATTCTTCAAAACGTTCCTCTCACCAGCGTTGTCTACCGAGACTCTGTGGTGCAGTTCTCGGGTTGTAACCATATCTATGTCCAGCTATTTCTCAGCGCCCTGCTCCGGCTAAATGCTCCATCTTTTGCGCTACCCACTGGCTCTTATGGGGCTGGCGATGAGGTTATTCCGGCACTCAAGCCGCAAGTCGCCATTCTCTGCTCCCTCCACTCCCTCACCTTCCCTGCGTTTCTCACCGCCCACGAGTTTCTCACGCCCGACTTTCTCGTCGAGGAAGCGCTCTATTCCGACAAGACACGGGTGGTGATCAATCAAAGCGAGACAGAGGCGTATGACGCGGGTGAGTTTCTGCTCCCTCCCGGCGGGTTCTACGTCCGCCACCCGCAGTTTGAAGCCCACGACGCGCTTCGGGTCAGAACAATTGACTTCTCCACACGCGCCTGGCGCGTGCGCCGCAGCCTCGACGGCAAGCCGTTGGAGCAGTCGGAGCAGATCGAAGAAAGAGAGTTCCTTGTTGTCCCCCCGTCCGGCGGGGGTTAGGGGGGGCCAATATTGAAGAAGTGCCCGCGTGGGTCGGTGCTCATGCGCCAGTGGTCGTGGGCGTTGGGGTTGGGCGCGATAGTCGGCAGCGTTAGCTCCAGCCACTGGGCTAGTGCGGCAAGATGCGGCTCGTAGAGGGCGCGGAGCTCGCCGAAGTGAATGTGGGCCTCGGGCGACGTGTCGAGCGTCATTCCCGCGTCGGTGAGTAGCGCAAAGAGTGCTTGTTGCTCGGCTTCCGGGAGTCGGTCGGGGGTGATCGGGGTTTGATTCAGGGCAAGGCGCAGGTCCACGGCGGCGTGACGTGCCATGGCAAACGTGAGACGCGCTTGATAGAGCAAGGCACTTTGGGGCTGAGTGGCGATAATCAGGGCGCAGGTGTCGAGTATGGTGGTGAGTGTTCCTAGCCAGCTCTGCCGGTCGTGCTGGGAGCGCCAGTACATGAGCGAAGGGTAGGAGAGATGGCTTTCGAGCAGCTCAGCCGACCAGCGCTCCCAGTTTTTCAGCGTGTCTTTGATATCGCCCAGGTCGGGGCAGCCGCCGATACGCTTGAGGAGCTCACCCGCACTGGGGGGAGTCGAGGCGCGGGCATCGAGCATGCCAATCTCCACTTCGCGCCTTGCGAAGGCTTGGTAGAGCACGGGCAGGTAGGCAATCACGATCGCAAGAAACCCAAAGCCCAGCGCGGCCTCGCAGTCCGTGATCGCGCGGGCGAGATTGGTGCGCGGGGCAACATCGCCAAAGCCGAGTGTAATAAACGTGGTCGCGGAGAGGTAGAGATAGGTCGCGAAGGTCGGGATTGCTTCTGGCGCACTAATGGGCAGGCGGAGCGACCAGCTCAGGCCCGCAAAGGCGAGTACCAGCAAGGCCCCCCATGCCACGAAGAGTGTCAGCACCGAAAACGGGCCAAAGACCGCGAACCAGTCGTCGCGCATTCCGGGTCGCAAGCGCCGCCCGAGGCTACGCCAGCTCAGCCAGAGAAACCGATAAAAATAACCGACCGCACGGAGCGGTCGGCTGATACGGCGCGGGAGCACCAGCCCCTCGAAGGCTTCCAGCAGGACACTGCCAATCACCAGAAGAGACAGAAGGGCCAGCGCGATTCGCACGGACTAGCTAAGCTTCTTGAGCAGTGTCACACGGCCAATCGGCAACCACTCCACCACCAGAATATCGCCGTTGTGCAAGAACTTGGCGGAGTGTGGGTGCACAAACTTGCCCACCACGAACTCACTGCGCGGACGGCCACGGCCCGGAAGGTTGGTAACCGTCGTGCCATCGCCCAGCGCCGCTGCCACTTTATTGTTCTTATCGAGCACCGTCACAATGCTACGAAGATCTGGCACGAGCAGAAGATCGCCCTGCACGTGGAAGTGACACGGCTGGCGCATGCCATCGGTGTCGAACTTGATGTGCTTGCCGTCCATGGTGAAGTACTGCATGCGGCTATTGGCGCGGTCCGCCACCACGACCTGCGGCTCTTTCCCCCGCGTGTCCACCCAGATCCCGTGCGCCTGGAGAACCTTGCCCGGCTCCTTACCCTTGCCGCCAAAGACACGGATAAACTCGCCCTTGATGTTGTACTGCGTGATGTAGTCCGAACCGTAGCCGTCGGTGATATAGAAATCGCCGTTCGGGGCAAGTGCGACATTAGTGGGGGTGAAGTTTGAGTTGCTCTTATAGACGCGCCCGGTATCGGCGATCAGGTCGTTAAGTCCTTTTGTCCAGAGAACGGTTCCGTCGAGGGTAGTCTTGACCACATTTTTATGCGCGGTGTCGCAGTGGTAGAGATACTCTTTGCCACCCTCGTTGCGAATATCGAGACCATGACCGCCGCCCTTGAACTGGGCCCCAAACGAGCGCAGGAACTTGCCCCCCTTGCTAAACACATAGATCGCATCGTTGCTCTTGCTATCCCCTCCAACTGTGTGGGAGATATAGATATTGCCTTTTTCGTCTTGTGCCACACCCTGGGTATCGCCCCACTTGTGTGTGGCGGGCGGCACGAGCCAGTCATGAATACACTCGTAGCGTAGCGAGCCCGCGCCCAGAATCAGCTTGGGCGCGTTCTGCGCGGCCTCGGCATCACCGGAAGTGAGTAGGTCGGTAATTACCGCAGCGGCGGCAGTTGCCCCCGCCTTGAGTAAGAGATTGCGGCGTGTCAGGAGGCCACGCTGCTCCAAAGGAAGGTTACTTTCGTTCATGGCAGTTGCTTCGACGGCGCGAGGGGATTTTCCTGCGTTTGTCGCCGCCGGTTGAAAACCGGCGTCTGCAATGGCGTTCCGCCGCAAAGCCCGTTCCGGGCTGGGGAGGTGTAGGGTAGTCTTTGGGGTATGGGAGTAAATCGTCGTTTTCGCCTGTTTTTCCGTAAGAGTTTTCTGAGCCGGTATCCTGAGTTTGCCGAGGTAGACTGCAAGAAAAACTTTGGCACCGATCTGTCGTGTTTTGGGCGTCTGTCTGATGAGATGTCCCACAAGAACCTCTACGTGCTCTTCTACTTTATCGAGCGAGGAGATGGCGTTTTTGTGGTGGATATTGGTCTTGGTGGAGGGGAATCTTGGATGAATCGTCTGGGATCTCATGGGCCTTGGAGTCCTGGTCTCAGACGTATCGAAGGATACTGGGAAGGTAGCCGGATGGGCTTCTGGTGGAATCTCCTCTCCACGGAGAAACTTCGCCTCCGAAACCGGAAGACGGAGCATCAGGAGTGGGTGTATCCCAAAGACGGAGACGAGGCTGAGATTTTTGCAGCCGCCTTTGACGATTTTGCTCAGCGGTTTGAGAGGTTTATCCTGACGCCGTTTCACGTATGTCTTGCCGATGTGCCCGATATAGCCGCCCAATAAAATTGGGCGTCTGCAATGGCGCAAGCGCCGCGAAGCCTGTTCCAGGCTGTGGGTAAATTCGGTAGCCCGGCACGGGCTTTGTGGCGCTTGCGCCATTGCAGACGCCGGTTTTTAACCGGTGGTCATGTCGGTGAGGTATCTGTCAAATCGTCTGGGGTACGTTCCCAAGGAGCTTTGAGTTGCGCTTCCGCATGGTGTTGTTTTTGGTTCTTAACGTAGGAGATGGCATTCTCTCGGTGCATATGACTCAAGGAAAAAGCAGCATAACCATTGGCCCAACGGAAGTGCTCCTCCTCGGGAAACTCTGAATTGAGTAAGTGCGAGCTGGATCCTTTGAGCTGGTGCATCAGCTTGGCCAGACTAACCGACGAAGGTAGCAAAACAATGAGGTGGACATGATCGGGCAGACCATTGAGTGCCAGAATCGGAACCCGTAGTTTTTCCGCCTCCGCCGAGAGACAGTGATACGCCCGCCGCTCTCGCTCACCAACCAGGTAGGGCTGGCGCTTCCAGGTCGTCCAGACAATATGTACTGTCAGTGCGATTAAGTTCCGTCGTGACTGTTCCGAAGTTTTCATCTGCTTGTAAAACGGTTGAGAACCCCCGAATCTTACAAAAACAGACTACTGTTTTTTCGCCGCGTGACCGTCGGTTGAAAACCGGCGTCTGCAGTGGCGCAAGCGCCGCAAAGCCCGTGCCGGGCTACCGAATCTGTCCCCAGCCTGGAACAGGCTTCGCGGCTGAGGCACGAAGCCATTGTAGACGCCCAATTTTATTGGGCTATAATTCTGCTATGCGAATCATTGATACACACCAGCATCTCTGGGATAGGACGCGCTTTGACCTGCCCTGGCTTGCCAGTGCGACGGAGCCGCTGAGTAGGAGCCACACGCCCGATGACTATGCCCAAGCGGCGGCGGGGCTTGGGATCGCGGCGACAATCTACATGGAGGTGGACGTGCGCTCCGACCAGCGCGAGGCGGAGGCGCAGTATGTTTTTGGGCTCTGCGACGATCCCAAGAACCCGATGGTGGGCGCGGTGGTCGGGGGCGACCCGGCTGCGGCAGACTTCAAAGCGTATCTGGATAAGATCGCGAGCCCGCACCTGAAGGGCGTTCGCCAGGTGCTCCACGGAGGGCTACCCCAGGGCTACTGTCTGAGTCCGGAGTTTGTGGCGGGTGTGCGGGAGTTAGGAAAACGCAAGCTGCGTTTTGATCTATGCCTGCGCTCCGGCGAGCTGGCCGATGGCGCGGCGCTGGCCAAAAAATGCCCGGAGACACGTTTCGTGCTGGACCACTGTGGCAACGCCCCCATAACTGGCACGGCGGCGCAGCAGGAGGCCTGGAAGCGCGGGCTGGAGCAGGTGGCTGCCTGCTCCAACACGGTTGTCAAGATCAGTGGAATTATCGCCGGTACGACATCTGGTGTTCCGTTTGCCGAGCAGCTCGCGCCGTGTATCAACCAAACCCTCGATACCTTTGGGCCAGAGCGGGTGATCTTTGCCAGTGACTGGCCTGTCTGTACGCTCCGTGTGAGCCTCAAGGACTGGATAACCACCCTCAAGGCTCTGGTGGCTACCCGCTCGGAGGCCGAGCAACGTAAGCTCTTCTACGACAACGCCACACGCTTCTATGAGCTGTGATAGAGCGTGATGGTCGCTTCCGTACGCTGGGTAAGCTGTCGGAGCAGCCGTGATACCTGAAGGCGCTGCTCCAGCTCCGGGATGCTCTCGTCGCTTCTCCCGCCGCGCTCTAGTCTTTGCCGAAGTAGCTCGCAGGTATCTACCAGGAGCCGCGCCTGATGCTCGGAGCCGCTACGTGCCGCATCAGCGGCATGCCGGGAGAGCAATTTACCAATGTGCAAAAAGAGCATTGCAGGGGAGTAGTCGGCAAATTGATCCTTGAGGAGGGCATTGTTCACCCCTAGCGTATCCTCGGGAAACGATGTTAGTAGCGCTGCCGCCGCCGCTGGGCGATTGGTCTCCAGGAGGCTCAGAACACTCTCGTAGCGCTCGTAAGTGGTTCGGCGTGTGAGGGTCGTGGTCTCCTGGGGAATGAGGGGGGTGTGGTTCTGATAGAGCGTGGTCGCAACTAGTATCAGAGCGGCACCGCTGAGCTGTAAAAATAACATGCCTCGTGGGGCTTGCATAGTATCTCTCCTTCGTTTCTTCTTAGAACAACTCTTGTGAGTTGCACTAAGAAATCAGTAGAGACAGCCCCTATATTACATCGAAATTGAGCGATATAATGATTTCGTGAGAATCCTCCCCCTTATCTTTTGTCTCCCTCTGATTGCGCTAACAGGCTGCCAGAAGTTCAGAAAAGTTGTCCCTGCCGCCACGCCGGCACCCGCGCCTGCACCGAAGCCTCCTAAGCTTGATCTGACCAAGAACGCCCCCGACGAGCTGGGCAAGATACCCGTGATCATGTACCACGACATCGGCAAGAGTGGGAAGAATACTCCTCTTGACCGCACGGTTGCCTCTTTTGAGAAAGATCTTCAGCTGCTCTACGACAAGGGTTTTTATCTTGTCAATATCTCTGATATTATCAACAACCAGCTGAATATCCCGGCAGGCAAGAGCCCGGTGGCACTTACTTTCGATGATGCGCGGCGGACCCAGTTCGACCTGGTTCAGACAGCAGAGGGGCCGCAAGTGGCCCCGAACTGCGCACTGGGTATTCTGGAGCGCTTTGTCAAGGCGCATCCGGACTGGAAGCTCAAGGCGACATTTTTTGTTTTGCCAAAGTCAAAAGTCACCAATGAGTCATTTGGACAGACGGGGATGGGCAAGGACAAGATCGCCTATCTTGTGAAGAGTGGCTGCGAGATCGCCAATCACTCCATTGTCCATAAGAGCTTTGCGGGCTACACCGCCGCGCAGCTCCAGCAAGAAGTCGCGGGGGCGGATAAGCTTGTCACCGATCTCAACCCGGAGGCCAAGCTGGAGGCCATTGCACTCCCGATGGGCAAGTATCCCAAAAATAAAGCCCTCTGGCCGCTCCTTCTTAAAGGGACGGACGGTGGGCACAGCTATGCCTACAAAGCCGCTTTCGATGCCGCTTGGCGCCCTATTCCCTCGCCTGCCTCTCTGAAATACAACCCCCTGCGCTTGGAGCGTATCAACTCCATTGATGGCCTCAACGGCACTCGTTTCTGGGTGGAGAAACTAACTGCGCCCGGTGGTGGATGCTACGTCTCTGATGGTGATCCGAGCTGGGTGAGCTTCCCGCAGTCGAAAGAGGCAGAGCTCGCCCGTGCACGGGTAGAGAAGCAGGGCAAACAGATCAACGCCTACAGCGGGGCGGGGATTCAGGGAGCGGCAGGCAAGCCGATTATGCCCGCCTCGAAGTAGCTCGCACTAAACATGTATTTTTTGCCAGCGGCCCTGGCGGAACACAACAATAACGCAGAGTCCTTGCAAGATCGTGGAGAGGCTCATGGCCCACCAGGCACCATCTAGTCCGTAGTTTTTAAGCAGAAACCACGCGAGCGGGAGGCGGATAAAGATCATTGTCACGGTGGTGAGAACCGTCGGACTCATTGTCTCCCCCGCGCCCTGAAGAGCACCCACTAGGCCCATCCCAAGCGCGAGAAAAGGCTCTGAGATCGCCGCAATCTTAAGATACGCAACCGCGAGCCTGAGTGTCTCGTCTGCCCGCGCGTTCTGTGCCGCGTCGCTGCCGTGCTGGAGGAAGATGTGGGCAAAGGGTGCCGCAAAGACATAGCAGATCACTCCCATCACGCTCATCACCGCGATTGCCTGCCAGGTTGCCGCCCACGCTCCAGCATTGGCGCGCTTTACATTGCCCGCCCCTAGGTTCTGGCTCACAAACGCCGCCGCCGCGATAGAGTAGCCAAAACCGGGCATGAAGGCGATACTCTCAAAGAGAAGACCCACTCCCAGGGCCGCGACTGCTGCACTGCCTGCCGATGAGCGGGCGAGCATGCCCTGAAAGACGAGCATCGAGCCCACGCGGATAAGCTGCTGAAGTGCCGCCAAAAGCCCAATCTTGAGAATGCGCCAGGCCCAGGTGGTGTCCAGTTTCCAGGGGCCGCTCAGCCCCGCCGCTACCGGGCTACGCCGCAGAAAATACACAGTCAGTGCCAATGCCAGCACCTGAGAGGCGATCAGCGCCAGTGCACCGCCCGCGATACCGATACGGGGAATGAGGATCGCATTTCCCACCGCATGGACGGCCACGGAGCCCAGAGTGACAAGAAACGGGCGGGTGGTGTCGCCTAGCCCACGAAAGACCCCCCCCAGAATCATGACCAGAAACTGCACCGGCTGCCCCAGCGCCAGAATCAGCAAGTACGGTTCGGCCAGAGGAAGTGCCTGCGCATCCAGCCCCTGGACAATCAGCAGAGGGCGGCGGACGAGCACCAGACAAGCCCCTACCACAATTGAAATCATCAGGCTCAGAAGAATAGACTGGCGGGTTGCGGAGGCGGCATCTCGTAGAGCTAGGGCTGCCTGCTCCGAGCTACCTACTTTGCCCGCCCCAATAAAACGCCCCACCAGCGCCGTCGTTCCCGTGGAGACGGCCATTGCGGCGGCCAGAAGCAGCCACATCCAGGACGTGCAGATTGTCACGGCGGCGAGCGCTTCGGGGCCGAGCTTGCTCACGAAAAAACGATCCAGGAAGCCATTGAAGGTCTGCACCAGCATCATGGCCACGGAAGGCATCGCTACCAAGAAGACACCCCGTGCAAGCGGTCCTTCGAGAATTAGTCCTTGTCGAGTCTCTTTACTCACTTCTACTGTCTACCCGGAATGGGGTATCGGGGTTCCGGTTTATTAGCGGCTACCGATAATCAGTAAGGCATCCCGAGCCACTTGGAAAGACCAGAGGGTCGCCCGCGCATACCGACGTCCGTTGCTGCCTAGCTGGCGAGTGGTGTGGATCTCTTCCTGAGCTGCCTGAAGTGCACCGTCCACCATAAGAAGCTCCCAGGTAAAGTGTTCTAGGGGGAGCTTCTCCTCCGAGTCCTGATTGAGAAGATACGCGAGGATACGCGTTCCTAAAAGGAAAATGCTATCGGCGGACGGGCCTAGAAAACGCACGACAAGTATCCGCTCCCCCTCAGAGAGGAGTGCGACACTGCGCTCCAGATGCCGCACGACGCGTCGTAGGACACCGAGCTGCGTGATGCGGGTAGCATTGCGATGCATTGCCAGAAGGGCATCCTCGCCCTGTGCGGCATCGAGAATAATGGAGCGGTTGCGCCCCTCCAAATCACTGAGCGCGTCGGCAAACTCCTCCATGGAGACAGAGGGCAGAGGCTGATGTACAAAAAAAGGTGTCTGAGCCATGAGGGTCAGACCCGCTCCGAGAAGACGTGTAACATTAACCTCGATCTCGTGTAGAACCGGGGCTGTTTGTTGCATGACCTTATTATGGGAATGTGAGGGGATTATCTAAAGGCCTTATTGCCGGGGGATTTACGCCCCCGGCTTTTTAGGGTGTGCTAGCTCACGTAGACAAACTCGTTGGAGCAGAGTAGCGCCTGCGTGTAGAGCTCCCAGCTGTCCAGTGCCTTGCGCTCCACCATCTCGGTGTTGTTGCGAATAGGAGCGAACTTACCCACTCCCATCCCTTTTTTCTGAGCAGGCTTCACGACGGGGCGCTTTTGCAGGCGCCCTTTACTGGTTGCTGCCGCCGTGTTACTGGCTTCGGAATTCTGAGCGGCACTCCCAACCTTGCCTAGGAAGCCCAACCCAGCCTGAACCTCCTCAGGTTTGGGCGAGCGCTGGTAGAGAATCAAGTAGATGGACTTAATTTTCTCCTCGTCTGTCTGCGCTTTCCCCACTTCGTCGCGCCGCACTACCTGCCGCGCCACATCCACGGCCATCGCACTGTTCATGAAGAAGAGCGCTTGCTGCGGGACAATGGTGGAGATGCGCCCCGTGTTAGCCATGGTCGGATCGCTCACATCGAACTGTGTGAGCAAGTCCGAGAGGAAGAGCCGGTCAATGTAGCCGTAGACCGAGCGTCGGTAGACATAAGGCTCATCGGTGATGTTCACGGGCTTGCCGCCCAGTACGGGGTCGAGCTTACCGGTGAGGGCCACCATCGTGTCGCGGATGGACTCAAAGTCTAGCCGACGTAGATTCGCACGCCAGAGAAGCCGATTGGCAGGGTCTTTCTTCTCGTAGGCTGGTTGGGTGTCGGTGCTCTGCTGGTAGGTATTGGAGAGCAGAACCCACTTGTGAAGCTTCTTGAGGCTCCAGCCTGTCTCCATGAAGCGCCCCGCTAGCCAGTCTAGTAGCTCCGGGTGGCTAGGTTTCTCGCTCATATTGCCCAGATCGTCGGCGGTGCGGATAAAGCCCTGCCCGAAGTGGTGCATCCACGCTCGGTTGACCACGGTGCGCGCCGTCAGCGGGTTCGACGGTGCCGCGATCGCTCGTGCGAGCTCCAGCCTTCCGGAACCGGCCTTCACGGGCTGTGGCTCAGAACCAGGTGTGCAGAGTGCGAAGACACGGCGGGGAACCACCTCACCCGGGCGCTGTTTCTCGCCACGGATCAAGATGCGCGCATCACTCGGGCTTTCGACATCCGCAACAACCATCGCATGGCCAGGGGCCCCCGGATGGGTAAGCTGCAAGCGATTGATCTCATCAAAGGGGAAGCGTGCCGCCGCCCGATTATCGGCATTAAAGCGGCTGGCCAGCTTACGCAGGCTACTGGTGGAGTTGAACTCCGAGGCAGGTGGCAGTCCCAGCGGGAACTCGATAAGCTGTGCGGTGGCGCTGTCCACACTGAGTATTTGGTTTTTCTTGCGGGCCTCAATGTAGGCATCACGCTGCACGGCCACTTTGGCAAAGAGACGTCCATACGCCTCTGCCACATCGGCGATAGAGCGCGGCTTGAGGCTTGCCAGCTCCTGGGCTACCAGTGCATTGACCGGCTTCACGGGCAGATTCGATCCTCGCTGTGGGGTAGCGCGCTGTTTCGCAAAGCGTCCCTGTGGTGCGGCCGCAGCGGGCGCGGTTCCGAGCATCCGTCCGATTGTCTGGGCATACTGTGTGGAGAAACTCCCCTCAGGGAGGCGCTGGAGGGCAGTGAAAGGCCCCATTACCGCAGCGGTGTCTTTACTGCTCCGAACCCCTTGCTGCAAGATGCGAATCGTATCGCGCTCACGGGTATTCGACGGGTTGATGCCGTATTTTTGTGCTAGCTCACTGCCCTCTTTGGAGCGTGCGTTGGCCGTGGCGAGCATCAGGTAGCCCGCTGCTTTTTTCTGGAACGCCTCTAGCTTCTCCCCCACATACTCATAGTACGCGACACGCCCCTTATCCAGGAGCACTCTTTCTTGTTTCTCGTAGTCGCCGCGCTGCTCGGGATCGCCGCTGCCAGGGATCTCTGGCCCGATTTCGGGCTCCTCAATGGAGTTGAAGATGCCGTAGAGTGAGTAGTAGTCGGCGGTGGGGATCGGGTCGAACTTGTGGTCGTGGCAGCGCGCACAGGCCACCGTAATGCCCATGGTCGCTTTGGTGACAGTATCAATGCGCTCGTCAATCAGATCGTTCTTATCCTGAAAGCGCTTCCCGACCGTCAGAAAGCCCAGTGCGGCAAGCTGCGCGGGATCGTCTTTGGTAGTGGAGACCTGATCTGCCGCAAGCTGCGTCATCAGAAACTCATTGTAGGGCGTGTCTTTATTGATCGCCCCGATCACCCAGTCGCGGTAGGTCCAGGCATTGGCGTAGCGGAAATCCGCAAGCCGATTCTGCCCAGCCTGAGCTGCCCCTGTGGTATCTGAGTAGCGCACAGTATCGAGCCAGTGCCGCCCCCAGCGCTCTCCGTAGTGAGGTGAGGCTAAAAGCCTGTCCACCACTTTTTCCCAGGCATTAGGGGATTTGTCGGCCAGAAACGCCCGGACTTCCTCTACCGTGGGAGGCATGCCGACGAGATCGTAGTAGGCACGGCGGATCAGAGCGGCGCGGCTGGCAGCGGGATTGGGGGCCATGCCACTTGCCTCTAGCTTTGCCAGCACGAAGCTATCAATGGGGTTTTTTACCCACGCCGCGTTCTTCACTTTAGGAATTGCGGGTTTCTCGACGGGCTGAAATGCCCAGTGTTCCCGCGCTTTATCGGTCATTCCAGTGAGCTTGGAGGTGGTCTTCACCGACGTGGCGCTTCGGGGATCGGGTGCGCCCATCTTAATCCAGGACTCCAGCGCCGCGATCTCACTGGCTGAGAGGTGGCCTCCGGGCGGCATCTGGTTCGCGGTGGCCTTCACCCGCTGGAGCAGAGGGCTCTTCTCAGGGCTCCCAGGAACAATCGCGGGGCCACTGCCCCCGCCGAGCTGCCAGGACTCCCGAAAGTCTAGTGAGAGGCCCCCCTTCGCAATCCCATCGACATGGCAGGGGGCACACTTGCCTGTTAAGATCGGGCGGATCTTGCTCTCAAAGAGCTGGGTCTGCTCGGGTGTAATCTGTGTGGGGACGGGGGCAGGCTTCTGCGCAACTGCAGTGAGAGCCAAGCCAAGTGCTGCGGCAGGGCCGCCGAGTTTAAGCCAGGATTTCATTGACGATGTTCCCATAGTTGTCGGTCAGGCGGAAGTCCCGCCCGTTGTAGCGATAGGTCAGCTTGGTGTGGTCAAAGCCCAGTACACGCAAGATTGTCGCGTGGAAGTCATGGACATGCACGGGCTTGTCGGCGATATTCATTCCCAGCTCATCGGTCTCGCCGTAGTGCATTCCCCCCTTCACGCCGCCCCCCGCCATAAACGCCGAGAAGCAGCGTGCGTGGTGGTCGCGACCCGACTGGTCGTTGATGCTGCCCGCCGTGGTGGGAGTGCGTCCAAACTCCCCACCCCAGATCACCAGTGTTGAGTCGAGCAGGCCGCGCTCTTTGAGATCCGCGATTAGTGCCGCCACGGGCTGATCCATCTCATTGGTCTTCTTGGTCAGGCTCTGCACTAGTTGCTGGTGATGATCCCAGCCTCCAATATCCACTTGGACAAAGCGCACGCCTCGCTCCACTAAGCGCCGGGCACAGAGCAGCTTGCCCGCAAAGTCCGAGGTGCCGTATTTTGCACGGATGGCGGCGGGCTCTTTGCTGATATCGAAGGCATCCATCGCCTCAGTCTGCATCCGAAACGCTAGCTCGAATGAGTCAATGCGGGCCTCGAGTTGCTCATCGTGCTGGAACTTGGCGCTGTGGTTGCCATTGAGCTGCCTTGCGAGATCAAGCTGCATGCGCTGGGCCTCCGATGAACTAAACTCATTCTTAAGGTTCAACAGTACTTTATCGACCGGCTTGCCGGGTGCGAAGTCCGCACGGGTTCCCTGGTAAGGGCTGGGCAAGAACGCTGATTGACGCCACTCAGGGCTACCCCCTAGGGTCACAAAGCCGGGGAGGTTCTGATTCTCGGTGCCTAGGCCGTAGAGCGCCCAGCTTCCCAAACTCGGCTTGACGAGCTGTGCAGAGCCCGTGTGCATCATCTTAGCCGCCACTGGGTGCGCTGGAATATCGGTCTTCATGGTGCGAATCACACACATGTCGTCGGCGAGCTTTTGTAGGTTTGGGAAGAGCTCACTAATCTCCAGACCACTCTTGCCGCACTTCTGGAACTTAAAGGGCGAGGGAAAGATCACACCACTCGCGCCAGAGACACTTTGCCCGCGGAACTTCTCCATGCCGGGCTTGGGATCGAACGTATCAAGGTGCGAGGGGGCTCCTGACGCGAAGATATGGATAACATGCTTCGCTTTGGAGGGCAAGGGGGCTTTCTTAGGCGAGGTGAGCGTGTTACCCGCATCCGCCCTCGCTTCGGAGGCAAAAAGTGCGGAGAGTGCCAGCCCCCCGATACCCAGGCCTGTTCGGCTGAGAAACTCGCGGCGGGAGTGGGTAACGTCCCGACCCGAACACAGTGCTACGTCTTTTAAGTGGCTCATTGTCTTTTAACCTCAATCTCAATCTTCCATCATCGGTCGTCTTGCGTTACGGACGCATGATAGGTTTTTCAGGTTCAAAGGTAATTTTACACTATGCGGATGTTCGTCGTCTCATTTAAGCGAGACCAGATTGCTTGCCATAATGGCGTAGATGGCATGTGATTTGGAAAATTCGGATAGAGATTTTTGTAAGATTCCTGTAATAATACGGGCCTACTCTATGGTCAGTGGGTCCTGAATCCTTAATTTTGGGGAGCACTGCGTGGATCGTCCGGCGTCATGGGGCGAGAAATTTGTAAAAGAAAGTTGGATATAAGATGAGATTTCGATTGTCTACGAAGGCACAAAAAGTTGCCTTGTCTGTACTTGGTATTGCTCTGCTCCTGGAAGGAGCAACCTTTGCGAGTACCTTCTTTGAAAAGGCGTATGTTATCACTTATGATAGTGGTAGCGATGTTACAATAAGTGGACCAAATTCGAACGGCACCTGTACGTACACGCGCCCGAGTGATCGCTGTGATGCGGGGGGACTGGCTTGGATATTTGGGGAAGGGTGCTGGGAAATACCAAATAGCCATCACCTAACATGGACAAGGGAAGCATTTGCGGGACGGCCTTGTGGGGGTGCGCCACATTATGTGGGCAGCCCTATAGGCACTCATGCAGAAGCGGCAACAGGAGCTCCTATTGGTGGGGGTAACTAATAGGAATATAGAATAGAATTGCCGGATGGTAGATAGAATTTGCCATCCGGCAATATTGAAAACGAAAATACTATGAAGAAACTATCAATAGGCGTCGTATTTGTATTGATTTTATTTGTAATATATTTTATTTATAATAAAGTTAAGATGGATGAAGAGATTGAATATATGTATCAGAAACAATTGAAAATTATGATGGGCTCTATTGATAACAGCCTGAAATTGGAAATTAGGAAAGCTTCTGAGTGTAGGATCAAAGTAAGAATGTCTCATCAAATTGATGATAGCTATTTAAACTATTTTTTGGAGAATTTGAAGAAGGCAAATTCGGTGCCGGTCAGCCCCCCGTTGATTCAGAAATTAGCAATTCTTACTGGGGCATTAGAAGGAGCGCGTAGTTCTTTATCGGAAGATCAAAAACAAAAAATACTCGATGTAATGGTACTGCTCTCTAATACTCGCTCTGGAGATGTCATATCAATTTTGTTGATACTCTGTAATGAACTGCAAAGTAAAGAGTGTGTGCCGGTTCTGAATAAGCTTTATCAAAATTCCAATGCAGAAGCCCAAGGTCAAATCAATGGTTACTTGCAAGAATCCAAGTTCTGGGGAGGGAATAAAAAATGAAACGAAACTTTTTTACTCTAATCGAAGTTGTAATTGTGATCGCTATTATTGGTATTTTGTCTGGAATTCTACTGCCTGTGATGTCTGCATCGCAAAGGAAGTCCAGGTCTACTAAATGCATTTCTAATTTGCACCAAATAAGCATCGCTCTTAGAATTTATACGGATGATAACGATGGATATTATCCTAGTCGAGGGACTTGGGAAGCAAAAAAAATTCAGGGTCTGAGTAACAATTTGGCGTGCCCGGACACACAGGGAAGCTGGCGGTCTGAGCGTGATGATTATCCTAGGTATGGAGTGCCAGGATATGGTTTGAACTCTAATCTTACCTATATTGCCGAAACGCTTTCCCTGAGTGCTACAGGGGTCTCCTCGGAAAATAAGATTGGCCAACCTGGTTTAGTTATTCTATTAACGGATGCTCCTTACAAAGTAGCGACTCTTTCCGGATATGACCCTTTTCTGTTTAATGAAGCAGGCAGACAAGACGCTCCCGAAAAGAGCTGGCTTCGTCACTCCGGTGGTGCACACTACGTCTTTTGCGACGGGCATATCAAATGGCTAAATCCGGAGCAGGTTTGGGATGGGCTACCAATAGGTTCGTCTTCACCCGCAGGGATGCCACGTTTTCACTTGGAATAGCTCGTCGCCTATTCTCGTGTGATGGCCTCATCAAGGTTGAGTAGGATACTCGCGGTCATCGCGTAGGCGGCGAGCTCTGAGGGGGCGCACTTCGGGTCGGGTTTTGTCACGCCGAGGGCGAGTAGCTTTTTTGCCTCCTCAGGTGCTGCTTGATAGCGTGCGAGACGCTTCGCTAGGCCCACCTTATGGATCGCCAGCTCCTGTGTACTCGGACGGCGCGAGAGGAGTGTCTGGTAGGCCCAGGTGATGCGCGTTTCGGGAGTCGAGCCACCTTCGAGTAACATGCGCTGCCCGATCATACGTGCCGCCTCTACAAAGGTTATTTCATTGAGTAGCGCCAGTGCCTGGAGCGGCGTATTGGTGCGGCTGCGCTTGACGCGGCACGTGTCGCGCCCTGGTACATCAAAGAGGCCCATGGTTGGTGGCCCTGCACTGCGCTTCCAGATGGTGTAGAGACTGCGCCGGTAGAGGCCATCGGGCAGCGTGTCGTTCTTGTAGTTTCTAAGATTTCCGTAGACATTGAGCTCGTCCCAGAAGCCATCGGGCTGGTAGGGCCGCACGCTGCGCCCTCCGAGCTTCTCCACGAGCAGCCCCCCCGCCAAGAGCGCCTGATCGCGGATTACCTCGCCAGGCAGCCGTAGGCGAGGGCCGTGTGCAAGGAGGCGGTTCTCAGGGTCACGTTTGAGGAGAGCAGGGATCGTTTTTGAGCTCTGGCGGTAAGTTGCGCTCAGGACAATAGTCTTCTGGATCGCTTTCATATCCCACTTGAGCCGTATAAACTCACTGGCCAGCCAATCGAGTAGCTCGGGATGACTGGGGTACTCGGCGCGTGTGCCGAAGTCTTCGGTTGTGGCGACAAGGCCCATCCCAAAGAACTTCTCCCAAAGCCGGTTCGCAAAGACCCGAGCGGTGAGCGGGTTCTGTGCGCTGGCAATCCACTTTGCAAATCCAAGCCGGTTGTTGGGGACACCCGTAGGAAGCTTCCCAAAGGCTGCGGGCAGACCCGGCTGTACTTCATCACCGGGCTGGTCGTACTGGCCGCGCTTGAGGAGATAGCACTTGCGCGGTTTTTCCATCTCCGCCATCACCATCGTCGCCGGAATCGTGGCATCGTAGTCCGTTAGTGCTTTCTTGGCAACTGTAAGCTGTCGGTCCGAGACCTGTGCTTCGTTTTGGACATTGGCTCGGAACCAGGCGAGCCGCTCAGGCGTGCCTGCGGGAGGGATACCCTCCGCCTGTGGATTCTCGGCGTCCGTGAGGGAGATACGGAAGCGGGCGAACTGGTGCTGGCCATAGGGCGAGTTAAAGATCAGCTTTAGGGTTACGCTCTCACCACGGAGTGGGCTGACAGGCTTCTCCCAAGTAAATGTTGCGGTGTGTGGCTTGTCGGTCTGACCATAGATTCCCCAGCCCGTTTTGGGGTCGGTGTCAATGGCATCGCTCGCCGGGTTGCCGGACTGTGCAAAGTCGGCGAGCGCTTTGGTAGGCCGTGTGCCTTCAAGCGTAACATCCGTTAGGACAAAGTTCCCATTGGTGGAGCGCCCAACCTGGCCTTTTTCGGGAAAGACTTCTAGCCGAACCCCACGCACGGACTTGTCATTGAGAGGAAGCGTGAGCGTGTAGGTCTCCGTCGCGCCGTTCTTGCCGCTCGCCAGAAGCTGATTATCGGGCTGGATGGCGAGCTTTGCGCTCTCCGCCGTCGCCTTGGTGGGCTTCGCACCCCGCCATGCGGTGATCGGATACTTTGCCGCCGCCCCACTGGCCTCCCACGCCGCCAGTAGGCCCGGCAGTGTCTGCTCCGCAGCTTTCACGGACAGCTCCGCATCAGCTACTTTTTTGCCTAGCTCTGCAAGCTGTGCTGCTTCCTCGGTGCTTGGAGCCTTGAGGGTGGGCGGAGTATTGATATTAACTCCCTCGACACCCGCGCCACTCTCAGGAACATTGTTGAAGTAGGAAAAAAGCGAGTAGAAATCGCGCTGGCTGATGGGGTCGTACTTGTGGTCGTGACAGCGTGCACAGCCCACGGAGAGCCCCATCCAGACCGAACCGACCGTCTCTAGGCGATCTATCACGCCTTCGACGCGCCACTCCTCGGCGATCAGGCCACCCTCCGTGTTGATGCGATGATTTCTATTGAAACCTGTTGCTAGTTTTTGGCTCACTGTGGCGTTGGGCAGGAGATCACCCGCAATCTGCTCGATAGTGAACTGATCAAAGGGCATATTCTTATTGAATGCCTCTATTACCCAGTCACGCCAGCGCCACTGGTAGCGCTCGTGGTCGTTCTGAAAGCCGTTGGAGTCGGCGTAGCGTGCCATGTCCATCCACTGCTGCGCCATTTTTTCGCCGTAGCGCGGGCTTGCGAGCAGGCGATCTACCACTTTCTCATAGGCACTGGGGGACTTATCGGCTAGAAATGCCTCCACGGCTTGCGGCGTCGGTGGCAGGCCCGTCAAGTCCAAGGAGACACGCCGGATGAGAGTCGTTTTATCGGCCGCAGGTGAGAGTGTCAGGCCCTCTTGAGCTAGTCGCGCCGTGATAGAGCTATCTATCCCGCCCGCCCCCGCCCGGCGAGGGGGAAGAGAAGCGAACGCCCAGTGTTCGGTGTAGCGCCCACCTTGACCGATCCAGCGCTTGAGCAGTGTCTTCTCACTCGAGGTGAGTGTCTTGCCGGAGTCCGCAGGCGGCATCTGGAGCGCGTCGGTGCGCCCAATCCGGTGGGCCAGTGCACTGGCAAGAATATCGCCGGAGACAATTGCTCGGTTGGGTAGATCAAGCCGCAGCCCTGCCACCCGCTTGCTCTCGTCCTGACCATGGCATGCAAAGCACTTGGCGGAGAGAATGGGGCGGATATTGCGGTTGTAGTCTATTTTTGGTAAGAGCTTTGGCGCGGGCTGCTGTGCAAAGGCAAGCCCTGTCAAAACAAGTGTTCCTGAGAGCAAGCTCCAGACTGATTTCATAGGCTTCAGTTCGGCAGCGACGGAGCACTCTCCTGCCTCTGATCTTTAGTTGTTGCCGTTGCTACTTCGCTACTTCTCGATCCGGCTCCAGGTGCCATCCCAGCCCCGTAGCTCACAGGGGCGAAACTGGAGCTTGTAGCCCATCGTCGGGCTGTCTTGCACGTAGTAGCCCAGATAGACCCACTGTCTGCCCAGCTCCTTTGCCAGCAGGAAGGTCTGGAGCATGGCGAAAAGCCCGATACTGCGCTCTTTCCAGTCGGGGTCGTAGTAGTGAGTGACGCCCGCCACCGCATTGGGTTCGACATCCATGAGGACAATAGCGCGCAGACGGTTTCCCTCCCAGACACTAATCTCGGTCATGTCTGTCGGCCCCACCAGAAACTCCCGCTGGTAGGCAGTGGTGTCCATGAGAGTGGGAGTCCAGCCTTTTTCCTGTGTCTGGGCAATCCGATAGCGATTGTAGAGCAGCAGGCGCTCGGGGTCACAGAGAGGGGGGGTGCTTACCTGAACCCGTAGATCCGCGTTCTTTGCCAGCGTGCGCCGCTGGATCCGATTGGGCTGCCACTCGTTCATGGGCACACGCATCGAGAGGCACTCACGGCAGGTTTCGCAGACAGGGCGCTGTAAAAACGCTCCGAACTTAAACCAGCCTAGGCGCAAGCGCCGTTCGTACTCGCCCGAGACCATCTCACCAATATGCTGGTACTTCATGGTCCAGCTCTGATCGGCGAGGTAGGGGCAAGGCTCGGGGCCATTGACAATAGTCTGAAGTATTCGCACGGGGCGTATGCATTGTACCCTAAGTCGTGGTTCCGATCAGGGAAAATCCCGCCCAGTAGTGTGGATGTCGCCATTTTCCGCTTTGTTGAAGGGCTCGGCGCGCTTGGTGCAGCGCATCGGCTGGAGCTGGAGAGCGAGCGCTACCAGTTGCAAGAGAGTGGGCGTTATTTGCTTCAGGACAGCCTGCGGGCGTTTGGGGCCGAGGTACTGGAACTCGAAGGGGCAGACCAGCAAACCGAGCTACGCAGGCCCCTGAGCTACGCGGCACCCAGCAGCGTGTTGCACTGACAGCACTCGGGCAGGATGCTGCCAATATCCGTGATGCACAGGAGTTCTTTCTGGTTCAGGGACGGCTTCATGAGGGGCGCGAGCGGCTCCAGAGACTCCTGCAGCAACAAACCCTCGCCGATCCCCTGACCCGAGCTGAGCTATTGCTGACAGCCGGGCGCCTGGCATGGAATAGCGCCAGCGCGGATCAGGCAGTTCGGCACTTAGAGCGCTGCATCGCCCTTTGTGAGGAGCTGGGAGCCGCCGCCGCACAGCCCGCGCGGACCGCGAGAACTGTCTTGGGGATGATCGCCTACAGTGCGGCGCTTGCCATTCCTTTAGCCGACGATGCCGCAGGCACAGCGGCACTTCAGGCGAACCTGGGCATCAACGCGCTCGCTCGAGACGAGTTTGACAGGGCGATGGCACTCTTTAAGGAGACACTTGCCTTTCGACAGGCCATCGGCGATACCGTGCGCGAGGCACACGCCTGGAACTGTATAGGAGCCGCGGCCGCTGGGCTGGAGCAGCTGGAGAAAGCCACCGAAGCTTTCCTGCGTAGCCAGACCCTCTATCAATCTCTTGGCGATCCTGTCCATGC
>JANNDD010000441.1:0-1276 GCA_031387365.1 Armatimonas sp.
TGCTGTCGGCTATCGTAGAGCTTGTGGCTGCGCAGATACTCAAAGAGAATCTTATTGACACGAATCTCGTAGCGCACGATATGCCCAAAGCGATCCGTGAGCGTCGCGGGGAGCGTGCCGTCGCTCTGCACCGCCTGAAGCTTATCTGTGAGACGGCGCTCGCGTGGCAGAGGCACGTTCCACTCTGAGGGTACTGCGCCGCCCGGCAAAAAGATCTCCTCAGGCGTCTTCCATGTCTCCCAGACACGCAGGCCCTCGGCTCCAAAAGGTTTGTCGCTGTCTGCCTCCCCGCGCTTCTGTGGATTGGTTTGTGCGGGCCAGTTTAGCGCCACAAACTCGTCCCAGGCGAACGCATCGGCGGCGCGCTGTGTCTCCCGCACGTCCGGCCCTGCAAGACCGCCCAGCACATCGGTCGGCACGGTTGGACGAAGAGCCACCGTTGCGAGAGCCACCATCGGCAGCAGAGCTGAGAGAAAGCGCATGAAGGTATTTTACCTCCGCTCCCTAACCCCCGCCCGGCGGGGGGTGGTTCCCACGGTACAATACTTGCGTGAGTAATCAACCCCTTACCGTGGCCCTTCTGCGCCCGGACTCGACACGTCGCGAGGCACTGGCTCTCTGCGAGAAATATGCCCCGACGGCGGACTCTGTGTGCGTCCTGCCCACTTGGGTCGCGGATGTCTTGGAGAGTGAGCTAGAAGTGGCGACCGTGATCGGGTGGCCGCACGGGGCCGCGAACTCCCAGGCGCTTGGGGTGGAAGCGGCGATGGCGACCGCAGACGGGGCGCTGGAACTGATCCTCTTTCCTAATCTGTCTGCGCTCAAGTCCGGCGCGGAGCTTCTTGTGGCCGATGCGGTACAGACCGTGGTGGACGCCGCCGCGCCCGCCGGTGCCGAAGTGACACTCTGGTTGCCCTGGGAACAACTTCAGCCGCTGGAGCGCCAGTCGCTGGCACGCCTCGCCGTGGAGTGTGGAGCTAATGCGCTGCTCCTGCCCGTGGACGATGAAGCGTCGGCAAAGGCCCTGCGCGAGTTTCTCCCGGACGAGATCGGGATGATGATCGCCTGCGCTGCCACCTCACCGTCGGCGGCCTACGCACATCGTCTTTGGAGCGAGTGGGATGGAAAGTCGTAACCCCGGAGCCCCACTGGATCTGGAGTGGGTCGCGGAGACCCGCGTAAACCGTCCTGCGGTCGAGCGGCGCGTGGCGTCTCTCCCAGGCCGCCGTAGCGTCAAGAAAGACTGGCAGGCTGCGTGGCTCCTGCGGGCCATCAC
>JANNDD010000489.1:0-9289 GCA_031387365.1 Armatimonas sp.
CCACTAGTGAGTGCCAGCAGAAACGTAAATTTGTCGTAGTGCCGTGCCCCGAAGAGTGCGGCGCTCTCGGTGACGAGCTTTTGCATACAGCTCAGGGTATGTGCGTTTGGGGTCGCGACCTCGTCGGTGTCGGCTAGCACAGCCAGTGTGTGGGGGACGCCATCGGGGCTAGGGAGCGCAAAGCGCCGCAGATACCGCCCCGCAAAGACCGGCGAGTCCATGAGCCGCTCCAGGGAAACGGTCGGGGTTGTGGGCAGAGAAGTCGCTTTCTGCCAGCCGTCGGGCAGCAAGAGTGTCGGGGTGAGTTGCGTTGTTTTTAGATCAGAGCCACGCGGGGCCAGCAGCAAGGCGCTGGGATTGATCACCGCAAGCTGCGCTGTCGCCGCCACTCCGTAGGCGATCTCATCCGAGTCATTGGGCTTGGGCAGGTAGTCAAAGTGTGCCTCAAGCTCACTCACGCCCGGGGGCACCGTCAGCTGAAACGCATAGACATCGTAGCCATCGCGCCGCCACGAGATCGGCTTGCCTTTACCAGAGAACACCAGGCGCACCAGGTTTTGCACCGGCCCTACCGGCTCATGCATCCCCGGAATCCACTTTGGGTACTCCAGTGTCAGCGGCCCGGGTTTCACGGGAAAGCGCTGGGTCACATGAACCACTTGCTTGCTGACCTCACGGGCATCTATCGTGAGCGTGAGAGGCGCGGGCGGCGCGGCCAGGAAAAGCGCGACGAAAGCACAGGCGGAGAAAACCATGGCCTATATTACCCGAGTAGAGTCTCCAGAGAAAGCTCGGCCAGTGAGGCGACGGTCTGATCAGCGGCGGAGAGATCCATAGTCGCGGTCATGGGGTTAGGCACGGCGATGCAGTAGCACCCGGCGGCCTTGGCCGCGAGCACTCCATGGTGCGAGTCCTCAATGGCGATGCACTCTCTCGGGTGCAGTCCGAAGTGCGCCGCCGTCTTTTCGTAGAGCTCGGGGTGAGGCTTTGCACGCACGACATCGTCGCTGGTGTAGATTGCCTCGAAGTGTGCACGCAGCCCGAGGCGCTCCAGATGGCTCTGTACCCAGTCCCGTGGCGACGATGATGCCAGCCCGATGTGTAGCCCGCGCTTCCCAGCCAGCTCCAGCCAGTCCACGACTCCGGGGCGAATGGGCTCGGCATGAAGTGCGGTGAGAAAGACCTCACGCCGGTGTTCCCGCAGTGCCGCGTGGTCAACCGTCGTCCCTAAAAGCACTTCAAGATGCGTATAGGGATTAAAAGTCGCCTCGCCGGGAGCGAGCCCAATCGCGGAGAGCCACAGCTCACGAGGGAGGATTTGCCCCCACTGGTGGTAAATATTCTCCCACGTATGGAACTCGGGGGTCTCGGTATCCAGTATCGTTCCATCAAAGTCAAAAATGAGTGCTCGCATCCTTTTGAGTGTACCCCCATGATCCAACAACAAGCTGTCCGGCAGTCCCAAGAGCGTATCGTCATCCAGCCCCATCTGCCTCCCCGTGACCAGGCTGACTTAAAGATTGGCTGGATCTATGCCGCAGTCACCTTCCCGCTCCTCTTGCTAACAATGCTCGCGATGGTGGCACTGTTTGGTTGGCTGGGAAGCGTACTCTTCGCCGGCCCGAGCGGTGGTTTTCTCGCGCTCCTGGGTCCGCTGGCTTTTCTTTTGATGCTCCGTAAGATCAGCGTTCTCCGCCTGGAGCTCGACACGCATGGCGTGCACGTCAAGCGCCTGCTGGCTCCCACGGAGACGATCCCCTGGAGCGAGATCGAGAGTATCGAGCCGGTAAGCCGCAAGACCCTGGTCATGGAGGGCTGGGTGTGCTGGCCCCCTAAGGAGCAGACTTTCTCCATGACCGCGCAGGGGCACTATCGAATCCGTCACCGTCGTGGTTTCTTCTTCTTCCCCCCAGCTGACCCCGACCAGTTTGAGCGCAGCGTCGCCCAGCTCCGCCACCGTCGCCCCAGCCTCCCTCAAAACACCGAGGTCGTCTGGCGCAAGATTTCCGAGGAGGCCGCTCCAGCGTCCCGTTCCGAAGAAGCCCCAGCCAGTGGTGCGGGCTGGTGGAAAAGCTAGACAGCCCGTCCTGTCGCCCCCTGCAATCCTGTGAGTGAGGCTGTATACTAGTCAGCAATCCATGCTGTTTCTGGCTCTGTTGTTGCTGATCGCTCTGGTGGTCTTGCTGTTTACGCCAATCCTGCCCCTACGGCGGCGGCGCGCTGGCGTGGCAAACTTTCCATTCGTCACCCTCGGACTACTCGCGATCAACTCCGTGATTTTCTTTGGCAACCTATCCCCCACCGAGGGGCTCGTGATCTCTGAGAGAGTCGTGCAAGGCTGGGGTCTGATGCGCGGGCACCTGCAGTTTCTCCCCTTGATTAGCTACGCTTTTGTGCATAGCGATCTTTTCCATCTCCTGGGAAATATGATCACGCTCTATGTCATCGGGGTGCATCTGGAAGAGGCGCTGGGCAACCTGGCGTATCTCGTGGCCTATCTGACGGGTGCACTGGTGGCTGGGCTGGCACATGTGCTGATTACCAATGCCTTTTTCCCGGTCGCAGCGCCCGAGGAGTCGCTGATTGGTGCGTCGGGGGCGATTTTTGCGGTGCTGGGGCTCTTTGCAGTGCGCTTCTGGCGAACGCGGGTGCGTCTCTTCGGAGTTCCCGCCGTCCCTGCCGCAATCGCGGTTAGTATCGTGATGGCTCTCCAGATATTTCTCGCGATTCGCTCACTCGTGACCCCGGGCGCGGATCAGGTGGCCTATACCGCGCACCTTGCGGGCTTCTTTTTTGGTCTGGGGATCGCCTTCCCGTTGCGCGTGCTGGAGCAGAGCGCCCGCGAGTACGGGATCGAGGATGCGGAGGCAGCACTGGCTCAAGGTGATCTGCCCACGGCGGCGCGCTACTACCGCGAACTTCTGGTTCGCACTCCCACCGATGGGGGCCTAGCACACACCCTCGCGCTGGTGCAGCTCCGCCTGGGCGACCAGGAAGTTGCCCACCGGTACTTCACCGAGGCACTCGATCTCTTCTCTAAACAAGGCAATGCGGCGGCGGTGGCACGGGTCTACAGTGATGCCCAGAGGAACCTGCTGTGTGTCTCGCTTCCGGTGCGCCTTCTGCAACGTGTGGCGAGTGCCTGTGAAGATGCCCAGCAGTACGAGCTTACCCGGCACGCGCTCGCGAACCTCTGCCGCGACTTCCCCCACACCCAGGATGCCGAGCTGGGAATGTTAAAGCTGGGTAAGCTACATCTTCAGAAACTGCATCAGCGTGACAATGCACTAGCAATCTTTGCAGAGTTCTTACGGCTCTATCCCACCTCGGAGTGGGCCAATCATGTTCGAGGAATGATTACGGAAAACCAGAATGCTTCTTGATCCAGAGTTTGTGCAGCGGCTGGAGACAGCCCTCCCCGTGAGCGATACCGAAGGCCGACGGGCCGGACGGCGGACGCCTCGAAGCGACGCGCCTTTCCGTCTAGGGCGACGAACGGAGCCCACCCGGAAGTCATCTCGCCTGGAGCGCCTCTTAATCCGATTGTTCCGTCTGGAGAACACGACACTGCATGTGCTGCTAGATGCCTCGCTCGCGATGACGTTTTCGGGATACACCCCCCCAGAACCGTCGCTGAAATTTGACTTCGCACGGCGCTTCACGGCTGCACTGGGCTACGCCGCAACCCTGCGTGAGCAGCGCTTTGAGGTAACCACGCTGGCTCCTGCGCGGGGGCAGCGAAGCCCCGTCGTCAACCGTCCTGAGGACATGGAAGGGTTGATCCACTACCTTGAAGGCCTCCGTGCGGGAGGAACACGAAACTTTGCCTGGGCTCTGCGAAAGCGCATCCGACGGACGGCCCGCCGCTCGCTGATTTTGTTGTTATCCGATTTTCGTGATCGGAACTGGGAGTGGGGTGCTCTTGCGCTCCTAACAGGCGAAGCGCGCATTGTTCTCATCCATCTCATGGATCGCTCCGAGATGCAAGAGGGTAGCCAAGGGCTTCGCCTAGAAGACGATATCCGTCAGCGCCTTGCCGAGCTCGCTCAGCGCTACCAGATGGAGTACCTGATCGTCCCCACCGATACCCCTTTTGAGGAAGTCTTTCTTCACGCCGCCGAAGACCGGTAAAAATCCGTCCACAGACCGAGGGGAATAAAGGGCTTGTGACGTACAATAGCCCTATGAAAGCGCACTACCCTCGTCTGCGCACGCAGCTAAAAGAGTCACACGTCAAGGCGGCGTTGACCACAGCCTTGGCTACCCTAGGGTTGTTTGTTCTGATCTCCCTCTTTGGAAACCATCCCCGCTCCAACTTTCTAGAGCAGCTTCTCCCCAGTGCGCTCGTGCTCGCGCTCTCATCGGGGGTTGTGGCAGGAATCTCGGGATACCTCTCGGCACGGCGGCTCGCGTGGCGTTTTGATGCCATGGCGCAGGCGGCGGATGCTTGGGCTCGTGGTGACTTCACCGCGATGGCCCCCGAAGCAGGTGATGAGATGGGCATGCTGGCAAGTCGCCTCAACCGGATGGCCGCGGAGCTTCGTGATCTCATGGCACTTCGCCAGGATGTGGCCACGCTGGAGGAGCGCAACCGCCTGGCACGAGACCTTCATGATACGGTTAAGCAGCACCTCTTTGCCGCCTCCATGCAGATCGGTGCCGCAAAAGCCCTCCTGCCCGCGCAGCCTGACCAGGCGCTCGCGCGGCTTGATGTTGCCAATGATCTTGCGCAACAGGCACAGCGTGACCTAACCTCAGTGCTTCAGGAGCTAAGGCCCGTGAGTGCGCAGGGTGCTCCTCTTGCGATCCTGCTCAAAGGGCATGTCAGCGACTGGAGTCGCCGCAACAATATCCCAACCACATTCGAGAGCGACGAGCTGCCTCCCCTCTCTCCCGAGGCAACGAACGGCCTCCTGCGAGTCGCGCAGGAAGCCCTGGCAAATGCCAGTAAGCACAGTGAAGCAACGCGAGTCGAGGTATCCCTACGGCGCGATGACGCAGGCGGCGTGCGGCTTCTCGTGCGTGATAACGGGCGCGGCTTCGATGCCCGCCAGCGGCGGCTTTGTGGCGGGGAGGGCTTCGGGCTGCACACCATGCGCGAGCGGGCCCAAGGCCTGCCCGGCGGTCGTCTCCAGCTCCTGAGCACACCCGGCGCGGGTTGCTGCATCGTCGTGCGCTGTGATTCCGCGGCGCGTCCAGCACGCATGGATGATTTTCTAGGGATGGAAGACACCATCCGGATGCTTTAAGCCGCTATGGAAGAGATCACGGTACTGCTGACGGATGACCATGCCATTGTACGGCAGGGGGTTCGGGCATTTCTAGACACCCAGCCCGATATTAAGGTTATCGGTGAGGCGAGCAGTGGCGAAGAGGCAGTCCGGCTCTGTGAGAGCCTAGCCCCCGATATTGTCTTGATGGACTTGCTCATGCCCGGCATGGGAGGAGTCGAGGCGACCCGTCAGGTAAAGACAATCAGCCCACGTACCCAGGTGATTGTCCTGACAAGCTACCACGAGGACGAGCATGTTATCCCCGCCATCCGCGCCGGGGCACTCTCGTATTTACTCAAAGATGCAGCAGCGGGCGAGATCGCCACCGCGATCCGAAAAGCCGCTGTAGGCGAAGTCACCCTCTCGCCCGCGATTGCCGCGCAGATGATGAAAGCGGTCACGGGCCAGAGAAAAGCAACCGAGCCCAGCGGCTCCGAGTCCCCTCTCACAAACCGCGAGCTTGAAGTCATCCGACTCATCGCAGACGGTCTCTCCAACACGGATATTGCCGAGAAGCTCTTCGTCTCCGAGAAGACGGTCAAGAGTCATGTCAGCAATATCCTCGCGAAGCTCCACGTCACGGACCGAACCCAGGCCGCTGTCTACGCCTGGCGCGAAGGCATCATGACGCGTTAGCAGCCGTGAGCAGTCACTCCGCAGGAAAATAGCAAGCCACCGTCGTATCCTAGCGCATGCCAAACCGTCCTTTTTATCGCGTCGCTGGGGTGAATTTCGACCACATGCACATGGGGGATCTGCTCCACCAAGTGAGTGAGCACCACAGTGCCGAGATCGTCGGGATCGCCGATGTCAGTCCTGAGCGCATGCAAAGTACGATTGCCCGCTTTGGCCTAGCTGAAGAAAAAGTATTCACCGACTGGCGGGCGTGCCTCGAACGCACGAAACCCGATATTGTTCTGCTCTGTCCCAAGACGGGTGAACACGGGCAGGCAGTCGTGGATGTTGCGCCTTATGGAGCGCATATTCTGGTGGAGAAACCTTTCGCGGCGAACCTAGCCGATGCTGATAAAATGATCGCGGCGATGGCCGCGGCCGGCAAGACCCTGATCATTAACTGGCCGCTCGCTTGGTACCCCCCCCATGTCACCACAAAACGTTTAATCACTGAGGGCCTGATTGGCGAGGTGATCGAAGTGCACTACTACGATGGCAACCGGGGGCCACTTCGCCATATTGCTGATAAAGTCGAGATCACCGAGGATGAAGCCAATCGGCAGAAATCGGAGTCCTGGTGGTACCAGAGAGAGGCAGCAGGCGGCTCGCTGCAAGACTATTTGGGCTACGGAGTCACCCTGGGAGCGTGGTTTATGGACGGCCGCAAGCCTCTTGAGGTGACTTGCGTGACAGATAGCAAACCAGGCCTCGATGTAGATGAGCACTCCATTACGGTCTGTCGGTACACCGCGCCCTACGGCCTCTCCAAGTTTGAGACCCGCTGGGGCACTTTCACGGATCCCTGGACTCTCCAGCCCCAGCCTAAGTGCGGCTTCGTGGTACGCGGTACGCACGGCACGATCTCCAGCTACGATTATGAGCTGGTGGTTCGAGTTCAGACAAGAGAGCAGCCCGAGACACGTGAGATTCCCGTGGACACGCTTTCGCCTGGCTGGCGCAACCCGATCGAACACTTGATTCACCATCTGGAAACCGGCTGCCCGCTTCACGGCCCACTCGATCCTGTGCTCTGCCGTATCGGTCAGCAGATCGTGGACAGCGCGATGCTCTCCGCACAAGAAAAACGCACCGTGACGCTACGGGGATGAATGCTGGGGCAGAAGAAGTCCCCTACGGCTCCCAGCCCGACCGGTTGCCCATGGGGGTAGGCAAGAGACCAGGCGTCTCGAGGGTATCTGTTTTGGCGGCGCTGAAGGGAGCATCCGCGATGGAGTAGAGCCAGGCACAGAAGGCGATCACCGCAAAAACTACCGTCGTCGTGCTCGGGGCAGGTGTCTTGAGCTTCCCGCGCCCCATCGCAAACGTATTGGCCAGGTGCTCAAAGAGCGCCTGATAGTCCGTGAGCATGACGAGAAAGAGTGAGATCAAAAAGATCCCCAGAATCACCGCCGCCTTGATGACCTGTCCACAGTAGAACTGTCCGAAGCCCGGCGCAATCGAGAGCATCATGGCTATCCCCGCATGGCGGTTTCCGGTGCGCGGCATTCGCAAAACATCAACGAGATCTTCACTAGGACCAAGCACACCACCGAGGCGCTCCATCGCCGACTGATCGGAGAGGCGCAAACTCACCTCGGCGAGTTTTTTTTCAGCGGAGGGGCGCTTCCCCGAGGAGAGTTCGAGCGCTTTCTCGTAGTGGACTTTAGCCTCGTCCAGTCGCTCCTCCGCCGCCAACAGATCCCCGAGTTGCTCGTAGACCGGAGCGGCGGCAGACGCGGAGACATGCTCGGCAAGAACCAGTGCCTGCTCCAGTGTCTTTCGGGAGTCGCGGATCAGCGCCCGTGCCCGCTCCACATTAGCCCGTGTCAGCAGCCTCTCTAGCTCCCGCTCCCGCGCAAGGGGATCGTCGGGAATGGTGATGGTTGGCTGAGGCGTGGGCGTGATAGTAGCCGTGGGCGCGATAACAACTGCAGGCGCGGGCGTGGTGCTGACCGAGCTTGTCGGCGGCAGAAACAAAAGCGTGCCGCAGGAGCCACAGAATTTATTGACTCTGGGGTTGCGCTCGCCACAGTTAGCACAGAAGACCGGTTTTTCTGCCGTATCGCTTGGTTCTGCCGTATCGCTCATAGGGAGTACTTATTCGACGATGTCTTCGTCTATTGGTTCCACTTCCAGATCCAGGGAGGCAAAGAACGCCACATCGTCCTCCTCATCTTCTTCGTCTTCGTCCTCTTCAATGTCCCAGGCATTCTGGGGCGTCTCGGGAAGAACGGTTCCTGGTACTGGTGGCAAAGCGCCCTTCGGCTGTGGGGTTGTCCAGAACTGCTCCAGCTTGTAGCGCTCCCGGGCTTCCTCGCTCATTAGGTGGATCACCACATCGCCAAAGTCCATCAGCACCCACTCCACACTAGCCTCACCCTGGACATTAGGCTTCGCCATACCGGGCTCATCTTTGGCACGCTCCAAGACATTCTCGGCAAGCGCCCGCAGGTGCGGAAGGGAGGTAGCGGTGACGATCAAGAAGAAATCTGCGACATTGACTTTCCCGCGCAGGTCAAGCAAAATGGGCTCGTGGCCCTTGCGGTCTTCGATGGCTTCCAGCAAAATCTGGGCCTTGGTCTGGGAATCTAACATTGTATTATTCGACATTTAGCACTTACTCTACCACGCGGTAGAGCTTTTTCTCCTCAATCAAGGCAATCACCCCCTCGGGCACGAGGTAACGAATCGAGCGTCCCGCACGCACACGCTCCCGGATCTCGGTGGATGAGATATCCAGCCCGTTCATCTGGGCGAAGGTAATGCCCGACTCTAGATGATCCGGCACTCCAAAACGCGCCTCGCTCTCGGTGACACCCGGGCGGTGAAATGCAATAAACTGCGCCAGTGTGATGCACTCCTCGGGGGCGCGCCACTTGCCAATATCGCGCACCGCATCTGTTCCGGTAAGGAAGTAGAGTGCGGCCACAGGAAATTTTATTCTCAGTGCCCGGAGAGTCTCCACGGTGTAGCTTGGGCCTTCCCGCTCAAGCTCGCCCGCCCAGAGGCCAAAGGCCGGATTGCCCGCGATGGCAACCTGCACAAGCTCCGCACGTAGAGCCGCCGTAGTGGCAGTCTCTCCCACTTTGAAGGGTGAGACCTGATTCGGGACAAAAAGAACATGCGAGAGAGCAAACCGATCCCGTGCTTCTTCGGCGATCCGCAGGTGCCCGTAGTGAATCGGGTCAAAAGTGCCACCAAAAACGCCGATCTTCTCCACGGATTAGGCGATATCCCAGTCGCCCTCGCCGACCTTTTGGCCATTGCGACGCTTCTCCCCGATCCGGTAGGCATCCAGCCCGATCAGGACACGGGCGATCAGCAGCTCCAGTCCAAAGGGC
>JANNDD010000497.1:0-4230 GCA_031387365.1 Armatimonas sp.
GAGTCCCAGTTGCGCCTCGGAAAGCCATTGTCCGCGCCGCTCCAGATCTGCACAAAGCGCACGCCCCGCTCTAAAAGCCGCCGCGCCGTGAGGCAGCGCCGCCCCAGATCGGCGGTGACGGGATCGTCCACGCCGTAGAGCCTGCGGGTCTCCGGCGACTCCCCGGCAATATCGAGCACCTCGGGCGCGGAGAGCTGGAGCCGCGCAGCGAGGGCGTAGGACTGAAGCCGGGCATTTAACCGTGTGTCGCCGGGGCGGGTGGCCTGGTGCGTCTTATTGAGTTTCTCTAAAAATACCTGGCTGTCGCGCTCGCTCTGGGGCGTGAGATAGGGCCGCTCGGGCGGAAACAGATCGTAGATTGGGGTCTTCGCGCCCGCTTTCACCACGGTTCCCTGGTGCGTCGCCGGAAGAAAACCCGCGCCCCAGTTCGCCGGGCCGTTGGGGGGAACGCCGCGATTGTCTGGGAGCACGACAAACGTGGGTAAGTTGTCGTTGAGTGAGCCAAGGCCATAGCTCAGCCACGCGCCCATGCTGGGAAAGCCAGGCAGGACAAAGCCGGTGTTCTGCATAAAAGTGGCCGGGCCATGGACATTAGACTTGCTCACCATGGCATACAAAAACGCCATGTCGTCCACGCACTCCGCAAGCTGCGGAAAGAGCCCGCTCACCCAGCGCCCGCTCTTTCCGTAGCGCTTCCACTCCCACGGCGAGGGCATCACCACACCCGGCGCACTCTGGAACAGCTCAATCTTGCCGCCCGGATCGAATTTTTCGCCGCGCCGTTTAATCAGCTCCGGCTTGTAGTCAAACGTGTCGCACTGGCTCGCCGCCCCCGACATAAAGAGCTGCACCACCCGCTTCGCCCGCGGCTTGTGGTGCAGCTTCGGGTTCTCCAAAAAGTTCAGCGCCAGTGCATCTAACATAAAATCTCTCCCACGGAGCCTTTTTCACGAATCCATAATCCGCCCCGTGTCCGCCCACTGAAAGTAGGCGTCTAGGTAGCCTGCGGCTGCAAAGCCCGTGCCGGGCTGTAGATTCGGTAGCCCGGCACGGGCTTTGCGGCGCTTGCGCCATTGCAGACGCCTCATTTCATGGGGCGGATGACGATTTGTGAAAAAGGCTCCCCCGGAAGGTTACGCGACAAGCCTCTCCAATTCCTGCGCCAGCGATACAATAGAGCCGGAAATGCAAACCCAGAGCAAGAGAGATACCGTTCAGGTTCGCCGGAACAAAGATCACTATGTTATGCCGGCAACGTTGATTTTTTTCTTGCTCCTGGCTTATGTGTTTTTGTGGACTAAGCCCCCGCAGGAGAGATGGCGTTTTGAGGTTCCGTTTTTCCTCTACCTATTTGGCACGGCACTTTTTCTCTTCCTCAAGACCCATCGGTCAACCGTGATCGCAGATGCCACGGGCCTGCGCTGGCGCTTTCTCGGGCGCTGGCAATCGGCGCTTTGGGAGGACGTCGAGGACTACTTTTTTCTGCTTCCTGCCCACAACCGCACGAACTGTATTCGCTTTCGCGACGGTCGCCTGCTGGAGCTTCCTGTGGCGTTTTGGGGCGATCAGACAGCGCTTGTGGCGATCATTGCTCAGAATGCGACTTCGGCCAAGCCGTCGGGGTGGCTACTTCGTGGTCGTGAGGGGACAATCACCGGGTCGCGTGTCTTTAGGTGCAAAGGCAAAAAGCGCGCGGAGTATTTTGAGACCGACGAGCAAGGGGTTGGTTACTTCGATGGGCACACACATCACCATGCCGTTTGGAGCGAGGTTCTGGGCCTGCACGATCCCCGTGAGAACTTTGGCCGTGGAGTCTGCACTCTGGATACCGAGACATGGAGCGCCTCGGCTCACCTAACCGACAGAGAGCTTTTCAAAGCAACGGTGCGCCAGTACGCTCCCCAGGCATCTTGTGGGCGTGTTCGGACGCCGCAAAACGAGCTTCTCATTCCCACCGAGCGCAGTGAGGGCAAGCGCACTTGTCACTACCAGACCCGCGCAAACCGTCGCACACTTGCTGGTTCTCTTTGCTTTGTGTCCATTTATCTCTTGTTACCTGTGAGCAGTCTTCTTGTGCGGGACAGGTTTGTAAGTGTGGGTTCGGCCATTTGCTTTTTGTTTGGTATTGTTGGTCTTCTAGCCTGGGGGCGAGCGCTGTGGCAGTACAAAACGGAGAAGATCATCATTGATCAAGAGTCGGTGATCTGGCAGTGCCGTGGCAAGCAGACGCGGGTCTTTTTTGAGGAGATCAAGGAAATCTCGACCTTCGTCTCGTCAGATAGTCTCACGACCCACAACGGCGAACGTCCGATCTCCTGGCGGCACTCGCTGGCCAATGTGGCGGAGCTGCGTGCGGAGATTGAGAAGCACCTCCAAACCAAGAGCTAGTCCTGGCTTGGAGGAGTGGTTTTATCTTTTTTCTGCTCGACCGAGCAGGCTCCCGACATTCAGGTAGTGAGCCCGAATCGAGGAAGCACGTACTTCATGAGCAAGAAGTAGCCCAGTACAAAGACGATAGGAACTGCCCAGTCTGGCATTCGGAACGCTCGCATTTCTTACTTTTTGAACTTAATCGTCGCGGTGCTGGAGCCCTTGCCGCCCGTGCCGGTGGCGGAGACCTCGGCGGTAAAGATCAGCCCTGTCAGCTCCTTCGGGACGCGCAGAAGAATCGGCTCGGTAGCCCAGCGGCCACTGGCATCGGCCTTGGTGGTGACCTCGCCGATCAGGCCCGACGCGGCGAGGATATTGGCACGCTTGCCGGCGTAGCGCACCGTCACTTTGATGCTGGCATTGGGCAGGCAGCGCCCCGAGAGCACCACACTGCCGCCGACATTGGCACCATCTTGCGGCTGGTCAATGATCGGAATATCGGGCGGCCCCGCCGTGACCGTGATGGTGTTGCTTGCCTTGAGCGTCGCGGTTCGGCCTCGCAGGTCGGTGACAGTGACACTCACCGGTGCGGCGACCATGACATCTTGTTTCTGAACCGTGTAGCTGCCGACATAGATGCCTGGAGAGTCCTCTTTGAGCGGCTGGTCTTTCACCTTGACCCCTAGGGAGAAAGTCGCTCGGGAGCCCGCCGCGCCCACGGCCTTGATGGTCAGAATATCGCCGAAGTTGAGCGGTCGGTCGTCCGGGAGCGCCACCACCGACGAGAGCATTACGGTGGCAATGACACTGAAGCGCCACTCGCGGCTGGTCTCATTTCCGGCAGCATCCCGTGCGGTAAGCTTGGCGGTGACGGTGCCCTGGGCTAAATCTGTCTGGGGTTGGTAGGTGAAAAACGTGTCGCTGAAGATGGCGCGCGCCGTGACATCCTCACCATTGACCAGAAGCTGCATCTTACGCGGGTCGCTGCCACTGCCCATGTCCGAGTAGGTCCCCGTGAAGTTCGGGCGGGCATCCGTCAGATCACTGCCCTCGGTGGGGGTGAACGTTCCTAGAGTGGGGCCGATTGCGTCAATGGCAAAGGTCTCCGATGTCGCCACAGTGGGCGACGAGAGCGTGTCCACCATTAGGGTTGCTAGGGCAGTGGTGTCCTTGAGCGAGATTCCCGCTGGGATCGTGAGATTCGCGACATAGTTGCCCGGTGTCGTTTCCACGAGAGGCAGCGCCTCCGCACCAGGGACACCAGGGACGCGGAGCACGCCCTTGGCTGCGGGAGTTCCCACAACCGCGAAGGTGATGGTGTCGCCCGCTTTAACCCACTTGTTCCCGACATTGTGGCTTACCTTGAGCACTTCTACCTTGGGAATCACAGGCTTCTCGGCCTCAAGCACCGCCAGAGCGACGGCGCGACGGGTCTGAGGGTTGACCCGCAAACTGACCCGCTCGCCTGCTTTTACCTCGCTCAGGCTAGAGGAGTTGCCCAGCTTCTTCACCTCGGCGAGAGTCTCGACCTCGGCAGGAGCACCATCGGTAAAGAGCGCGATCCAGCGGTTGCCCAGTGCCTCCAGACTCTTGATCACCCCAATCCGCTCCTCGTAGCTGGCCTCGATCACAAACGCACGGCCCTGGCTGTCGCGCTTCACCTGAACAAAATCGCCACTCTTGAGGGCGCTCAGCTCCTGGCGCACCTGAGGCGAGATCCCCGCATTAACCAGCACAATGGCAGCCGGAGCCAGCATCAAAACTTCCGCAAGCCCCCCCTCTGCTTGCACGGTTAGGCCACTGGCTGTCATCGCCGTCAGTGTGCCCGTCACCGCATCCGTTTTGATAATCGTGCTGGAG
>JANNDD010000502.1:0-2003 GCA_031387365.1 Armatimonas sp.
GCCTTCCTCGTAGGTGAAGCGCTCGACGCCCGCGACTTGAATCAGATCGCCTACCCGCTGCGCCAGCTCACGGCGTGCGTAGGTCTTACCAAAGAGAGTTGCCATGCTCCCAATTTTACCTGATGTTACTCGCCTGTTTACATCTTGCCAAATCGCCAGGGGTAAAAGAGAGTGGCCGAGAGGGGGGCACTGCCATACACTGACTTCAGTGTGGAGGGATAGGCATAGAAATCAAGCGTTGCACCGATACCTTGCTGACCATTTTCGCTTTGCTTGAGGTTGTGAATGCCCCCAATCGAGAGCTTCTGCACCTGATAAGTTCTCGTAGGGACGTCAACAAGGTGATCTGATTGGTATTCCCCTCGCAGCGGGCCTGCTCTATCCCGTCACCGGCTGGCTGCTCTCGCCCGTGTTCGCCAGCGCTGCAATGAGCCTTTCGTCGGTGTCGGTGGTCGTTAATAGTCTGCGTCTGAAGAGCTTTAGGTACGGGGAGGTGTCGCCTTGATCGCTTTCCTCCTCTGGTTCTTCTTTGGCACGGCAAGCACAAAAACATGAGTTACTCAGGCAAGCGAACTCGCTCTGTAGAGGCGGTGCTCCTTGGCGCCGTTTTCTTCGATCTTGCGGCCTTTGGATCCGTTTTGCCCGATATCCAGACGCGGCTTGAGGATTTCGGTGCGCGTGGCTGGCTGATCGGCCTGATCCTTGCTGCTTATTTTCTTGTGCAGACACTGGTCTCGCCACTCTGGGGGACCTTCAGTGATCGGCGGGGGCGCAAGCTTCCTCTGGTTCTGTGTTTTTCTCTCTCCGCGAGCTCCTTCGTGCTCTATGGGCTGGCGGGAAGTAACCTACTCGTCCTGGTAAGCCGCATTGTCGCGGGGCTGGCTGCGGCGAATATCGCCCTTGCCCAGGCCGAGATGGCGGCACTGCATGAGGAAGCGGCACGCCCTGCCGCCTTGGGACGACTGAGTGCCGCGACCACGAGCGGGCTGATCCTGGGGCCTGCGATTGGGGGCTGGCTCTCGCATGTGGGGGGAAGCTTTCTGCTGGGCATGAGCGCCGCGAGTCTCTCGGCGCTGGCCGCCCTCGCCCTTGCCCTGGTGATTCCGACGAGCCCCGCTCTCCAGCGGAAAAACGCAATGACAGAACGTCCCCGCGCGCACCTGGCCCTGCTGCGTGAGATTCCTGCACTCACCACACTCTTTGTTCTCGCCGCCACGGCCTGGTTTGCGCTCGCCAGTTTAGAGGGAACATTTGGTCGGCTGATCCGTGCACAACTTGGCTACGGCCCTCGTGAGTACGGTCTGATTTTTGGCTACGAGGCACTCCTGGGGGTTCTGGTTCAAGCGCTTCTCCTCGGATCGCTCACAAAACGCCTCAGCCCTGTCATCTTGCTACGGTTGGGCTACGGGCTCCAGGGAATTGGCTTGGGGTTAACTCCGTTCGCTCCGAATCTGGCGTGGCTCTTCGCCTACAGCACGCTCTATGCGGTGGGGGCGGGCGTGGCAAATCCGACAATCAACGCCCTGTGTAGCGCTGTGACTCCCTCAGATCGGCAGGGGGAGATGTTCGGGCTACTCCAGGCGGCGCGCTCGGTGGGATTCCTGCTGGGGCCCCTGCTTGGGGGAATTCTGTTTGACTGGCGACCCGAGGCACCGTATGTACTCGCGGCGGCAGTGATGCTCGTGGCTGGGCTTCTTGCACGACGCGAGAGCTGAACGCGGGTACACTGAGGGCACGATGTTAGAAAAATTTGCCCTCGCCACCGATGCGGCATCCCCTGAAGCCGCCCGAATCCTGCAGTTGGAAGCCAATCAGGAGCGCCTGTTTCTCATCTGCACAGCACTCACTGAGCTGATTCGTGACAAGAGCCTCGCTACGGAAATAGAAGTGATTGCCAAGCTTCAGGAAGTAGACCTGCGCGATGGGATGGTGGATGGCAAGTTCAGCGGCGTCCAGATTGTCGCCTGTCCACACTGCGGTAATCGCACTAAGCGCCGTCACCA
>JANNDD010000557.1:0-2901 GCA_031387365.1 Armatimonas sp.
GCATCCCGACAGCCTGGATCACGGACTTCACCACCGAGCAGCAGCTCCGAAAGCTCCAGACGCTGAAGATCGAGAACCTCGTCACCTATCTCTTCACCGCTGAGGAAGTCGGGGCCGTCAAGCCCGACCCGAGCGGCGTGGACGAAGCCCTTGCCCGGTTTGGGATCGCGCCCGGCCCGCACGTCTGGTTCATCGGCGACGACACCAAGCGCGACCGGGGCGTTGCTGAGGCACGTGGCCTGACATTTCTCTGGCGAGATCGCAACGATGCGGACTTCTGGATGAAGCTAATGCCATAGTGACGCACACGCGAGACTGGTCATCACCGCATCTAGGCGAAGATCCAGCATGGCGAGCTGAGCTTTGTAGCTGGGAATATCTTGTGGACGGCCCCAGCGCTCGGGGCAGACGAGGCAGGTCTTGAGGCCCAGGAGCTGGTCTTTCACGGTTTCATCCAGCGGCAGGCGGGTGTTGGTATCAATCCATACCCAATCCACGCGCTCCTTGTAGGCGATGGCTGTTTCGATACTCTCATCTTCGGAGTAGCGCACCGCGATATTTCGCTCCCCCTGACGGCTGGCGCGGTAGAGATAGGGAAACTCGACATCCAGCAGAAAGTAGCGCTCGATGCCCCGCTCTCGCACGAGCCGCAGCACTTCGGCCTCGATTCCCGCCTCTTTGATATTGAGCACGAGCAAGCCGTGGCGGTAAGCGTCTAAGTAGTCCACAAACGCGTCGGCGCCTCTCTCGCGAAACGCATCGTGGTGCAGATAGAGCTCGCTACCACGGGCGCGCAGATCTATCTCCGCCCCAAAATGCATTGGGACAGCTTTGAGACTCTCAAGGGTATTAATGCGATGTGCTACGATTTCCATAGCTGTCCTTTAGTGTTCTTCGTAGCTCGAAAATATAGGCGAGTGTGCGCTTGATCAGCTTGAGTTTCCCCTTCATCGTCCCGCCGCCCTTGGCCTCGCCGTGCTCGCGCTTGCCAAAGACTACGTCTTGCTCTAACAGTGTGTAGCCGCGCTTTTTCGCTTCGTAAAGGAAGAAGAGATCGAGCGAGAAGTCCGTGGGAGCATCGTCGAGAACGGCGAGAAAGCTGCGGGGAAAGAGCTTGGGCTGGGCGTTGATGTCGTGGAGCCACTGCCCGAGCGCGGCACTAGAGAGCCAAGCCATCCCAGACGTGAAGAACTCATCTAAAAGCGGGCGGTTCTTGCGCCTACCCTTCACAACCGTGCGTTCGGGGTCGGCACTCTGGATAAGCTTCTCATAGGCCGCCAGAATATCGCGCGGGTCGGTCTGCATGTCCGCGTGGGACCAAGCAATAAATTTCCCTTGTGCAGCGCGAACGCCAGTGAGAATTCCGTGTCCATAGCCCAGGTTTTTCTCGACAGTGACCACACGAATCGGGAACGTGTGCGTCTTTTGTAGATCTGCAAACACCATCGCCGAGTTATCTGTGGAGCCGTTGTTGACCAGCAGTACCTCGACACCAGGCTGGGCTTGCAGAATCTCGCTCAGAACGGCGTAGATCCGGGGCAGGTTGCCTAACTCGTTGTAGCAGGGCAAGACGATACTCAGTTTAAGGGAGTCATCCATGGGGCAACTTTCAAGCGTGACGAGAGGCAGAGCAGAAAAATGAGCTGCGTGCAGCCCTCCAAACCTTCCTCAAAGTGAAATGCGGCGCTCAGCTCATCCGGGTTGGGGATGAGCTGGGCGGCAATCTCCGCGAGAGCGGAGGAAGTAATCGTGCCCTCCAGCTCTAGAGTCTGCCAGTGCCCATCCAGAAACGGCTCGTACTGACGAATGCCAACTCCCGAGTCGCGGAACAGCTCCACGAGGCCGGAGAAATCAAAACTATTGAGGGCTTGCACGTGCAGACAGAGCGCCGGGGCAGTGTCGTAGTCGCCTGGCAGGAGGGGGGCAACGGTGCGCCAGGAGATAATTAAATCCGCAAGCTCACGCTGAGCTAAGATATATTTCTCGCGGTCTGAGGTGCGCTTATCGAGCTGTGCCAGCACTTGCTCGGTGGTGTAGCCACGCTCGGCTCTATCGCGCTGCACTTTCCAGAGGCGGCGGACATCCTCTTGTGGGTCGAGAAAAATCCGCAGATCGTAGAGGGTACGGAGCTGCAGGAGCGAGAGGGAGTGCAGACCCTGAAAAAGAATGAAGGGCTTAGGTACGACGGCTTGCTCCTCCGTGAAGCGACCCGTGGCATGATCGTAGTGTGGCTTGTAGATCGTGTTGTCCGAGGCCAGCGCAAGAGCGTGCTCGACTTGCCGGTGGAGGTTGTTGGCACGGACATCTAAGTGCGAGTGGGTCTTCCATGACTCATGCCCACGCGGCCACTTGTGGTAATCGTCGCCCGCGATCACCTCAAGCTGCGCCGCCCCAAGAAGCTTCTCAATGCCGTAGGTTAGCGTGTCCTTACCGGAGCCGCTATCGCCCGCGAGCCCAATCAGCACGGGCCGGTTCCGATCCTGGTAGACCTGGTTGCTCCGCACGCCAAAGAGATAGGTCGAGAGAGTCACTCCCGCGAGCCCCGCCTCAAAGATCGTGAAAGAAAGGCTTGGCCAGAGAGTGTTATTGCAAAGCGCACTACTAAAGCTCGCTTGCCGCGCCGCCAGCTCCGGGGCGATGAGCGTCAGCGACTCGAGCACATCCGACTGGGGGCCTAGCACGAAGTTTAAGAAGTAGCCAACGGTAAGTAGTGCGTAGGGCAGTCCGTACTGTTTAGGCTGACGGCAGAGCACTGTGATGAGAAACGGCAGGCTCCAGAGAATATAGGCTGGACGCGGTGGCACAAGCAGCACCAGCGTTGCAAAGACTAAGTTTAAGTAGACCAGGAGCAGGTCCCAGTTACGCTTGGGGTAGCAGAAAAAGCGCACGCAGAGCAAGAGA
>JANNDD010000571.1:0-22521 GCA_031387365.1 Armatimonas sp.
ACTCCGACGGCAACCGCTGCGGGGGTGTCCGCATGGGCTGGTTTCATGGGAGCCAGCAGAAGGGTCGAGGCGAGCACGACCGAGAGTGATTTCTTAGTAAAAGTGTTCATTATTTTTATTTCCTATTTGTTTCCTTCAAGCGTTTCTACGGCGGCGGATGATCCAGATCAGCCCCCCCGTGGTGAACAGAGCAACGCTACCCGGCTCGGGAGCAGAACTCCCCCCGGAGAGATAGATCACCGAGGCATTGTCCAGACCGATGTAGTTGTTGCCAACACTTGACAGCCCGGTCAGTGTAATCGCCGTTGACACGGAAGACGCGGTGAAATTGACACTAAAAGTCTGCCACTCCTGGATTCCAACCAGAGTGTGCACAAAGTTCGCCGTCGTGGCACCCGCACTCACACGGATCGAAGAACCCGCAAAAGTTCCTAGGTCAAAAGACAGACGGTAGAGAGCGTTTACTTGTGTGGGAATGGTCTGCGTAACGCCACCGAAGGGATCGAAATCATGGTAGCCCGCCAGATCGAGTGAGCGCAAGCCCTCGCTAGGAGTGATCCCGAAATTTCCGTTGAAAATCCAGGCAATTTCCTGATTGACCACGGTCCAGCTCGGGATAGTGGTACTCCCCACCGAGAGGCTAGGTGTTCCTACCACGGTTCCACTGGGGTCTTCAAAGCTCCCATTGAGCAGTAAGTTCTGCGCCGTCGCTGCACTCTGCGTAAAAGCAAGCACACCGAGAGCGAGCGTCATTGCGATCCGTTGTTTCATTGCGATCCATTGTTTCATGATAAAGTTTCCTTTGTACTTTCCTATTTGTTTACTTTACGCGTTTTGGCGGCGGCGGATGATCCAGATCAGCCCCCCCGTGGTGAACAGAGCAACGCTACCCGGCTCTGGTGCGCTAGCGCCCCCCGCTCCCAGATTATTTACCGTGGTTGTCACGGTCTGAGATGTACCGTAGTAACCCGTTCCACTCGTCCCATCGCCGGGTCCTGTGATACCGAAAAATGAGCTCCCCGTGGTCACGGGCAGGGGGCGAACACGAGAGTAGACGTTTCCAGCGTAATTCAAGGTAACACTATCACTCACGCTACTCTGAGTGAAGGTTCCGCCGGTGAGAGACCAGGTGAAGATCCAACCGGGATCATTAAGTCCTGTGGTGCCTCCCACTGCCTGACTTGAGCCACCAGCCGCAACGATCTGTGCCATACCCGTGGCCATGATCGTGATATCGTAAGGTGTCCCTGGAGCACCGAGAATATAAGTGTCCACACGCGCATCTGCATCCGCTGTGTAAATAAAGAAGTTTCCGCCACCAAAGAACGGCGATGTCGCAACCGTTGTCATTGTGACCGTCATGGTATTTGCCACGGCTGTCCCGGTAACCGTCGCAGAGCCACCTCCTGCGGTGGCACTCTGTGTGTCAGTGAATCCGGTTCCCACAGTGCCTGGCAAGCTATTGCTGACAATACCAGCTCCGCCAAAGTAATCGCGTGCTGTGGCTGAGCCGGTAAGCTGAAAGATTACGGACTGTGCTCGTGCAGTCGAGACCAAAAGCCCCAGAGTAAACGCCGTGAGTGTTGAGAAGAGTTGTTTTTTCATTTTCGTGTCCTTTACTTTACGTGATTGGGAATGGACACAGCGTAGCGTGGGGCGGTAAAAAAATCGTAAAAGCCGGAAGTGCTTTTTTACGCAAGAGCCGGGCGCGCGTGTTTCACCGGGAGCCGAGCCTCGACACGGGCGAGAACTTCCTCGACGGGGAGCGTGCGGCCTTGCTGCCAGAGATGCTCGGCACGCTGCACCCCTAGGGCTTCGTCGGCGCGGAACCGCAGCTCGGTGAGGAGCGTCTGGTCTTCGGGCGACAGAGGCCGTGCGAGATCCTCCCAGAGCGCCATCGCACTACCCATCGTGAGCAGCACAATGTCCCACTCCTCCCAGGCGCTGTAGAGCCGTGCCAGGTACCAAAGCGGAAAGTGCGTCCCCAGCTTGGCCCGGAGCGCGTGAAACATTCGAGCGGCGTCCAAGTAGGCGGCACGTGCGCGCAGCTCATCGCCGAGCTCCTCGGCTGTGCACCCCAGGCTGTGGGTGACACGTGCCAGAAGCATGCGTAGCCCAAGCTGGCGGGCTTTTTCCTGGCACTCCTCTAAAAGTGTAAAGGCTCCTGGCGCATCTCCAGACATCATGGTGAAGTGGGCACGCTGGTAGAGAATATCCGCCAGAATGCTCTCGCGCCCTGAAGTGCGGGCCATTGCCTCCGCCTCCACTAAGAGCGGCCCCGCCTTATCCATTTCTCCACTCTGGATCAGAAGTGATGCCAGCATATTGCAGGAGCGGGCAATCCCTGCCGTATCGTCTATGTGGCGACGGATCACAAGGGCTTGCTCGTGGCGCTCTCGTGCCAGCTCGGGGAGGCGCTGCAGCTCAGCGAACCGCCCCAGATGATACAGCGCCAGTGCCTCCAAACTAGGCTGCTGAGCCGCCTGAGCCAGCAATAATGCCTCACTCAGATGCTCCTCTGCCACAAGCTGGTTGCGCTGCTCCAGCAAAGTCGCCCCGAGATGTATCCGCAGCTCCGCCCGGACAGTCTCAGTCAAGCCAGGCAGGGCCAGTGCTCTTTCCAGCCAGAGCGTCGCCTCGGCGTTGTGGCCACGCAGATTGAGAAAGAGCTGAAGCGTGAGCAAAAGTTCCGCTGCCTCAGCTGCAGCGCCAGAGCTAAATCCACGCTCCAGTGCCTGCCGAATATTTGCGAGCTCCGCAGCGCAGCGCGTGAGATAGCGTCCTTCAGCCTCACCTTCACGCTGCGCGATGATCTGTGCGCACCAAACGCGATGCGCGACTTCATGAGCGTGCTGCTCCTCAGGCGGACTCAAGCGAACGGTGAAGCGACGCAAGCTCTCCAGAAGCTCGAAGCGTTCACTGCCACTGGAGACAACCAGCGACGCTTCGGTGAGGGCGAGCAGCTCCCCCAGCGTGTCGTCGGTCGGACAAATGGCCCCAGCGGCGTCCAGTGTCCAGCCTCCGCGAAACACCGTCAGACCGCGCAAGAGCCCCTGCTGGCTCAGAGTCAGACGCTCGTAGCTACTGAGAAACACGGCCTCGACGCTCCGATGGCGCTCGGGCAGAGTTGTGTCACGACCTATGAGGAGCCGGGCAAACTCTCCCCGCTCCAGCCGCTCACACATCTGGGTAGCAGAGAGCGCACCCGCCCATGCGGCACAGAGTTCGATGGCGAGAGGCATGCCCTCCAGGAGTGCACAGAGGCGCTCGACCTCAATACTATCAGGAAAGCCCGGTCGCACCCGGCGCGCACGGTCAAGAAAGAGCGGCACCGCACTCTCGCGAACCGGCAGCGTCGGCACCACAAAACGATACTCCCCTTGCCCTCCGAGCACCTGCCGCGATGTCACAAGAAGGCGTAGCTGCGACAATTGGCTCAGCAGAAGCTGACAGAGACGCGCCAGCTCTGCCGTATCCAGATGCTCCGCATTATCCAAAACCAGCAGCGTCGGGCGCTCCGCAAGAAAGCCAACGAGCGCTTCCAGCGGGTTTTGACTTGCCGTGAGAGGCAACTGCACCGCACCTGCGATTGCCACAAAAAGCTGGCTTACACTCTGGAGCTCAACCAGCGAGACAAAATACAGATCATCGAGCTCGCGCTGGCGTGCGGCCTGAATTGCCAGGCGTGTCTTGCCCATTCCCCCCGGCCCGATCAGCGTGATCCAGCGCTCTGTTTTGAAGAGATCCCCCAGAGCAGCCAGCTCCAACTCACGGCCCACAAAGCGCGTGAGAGGGTGAGGGAGCCTCACTTGCCGTTCGCGCCAGCGGGCATCCTCGGGGCAGGCAGTCTCTCTGAGCGCATTGAGCCGCTCCCGCTCCGTGACAATCCCGTCTTCGTAGTAACCCGGCAGCAGCTCCCCCCGCCAGAGCACCTCAGCCTCACGTAAACGTCCCTGCTGGATCAGCGCCTCCCACTCACCGGCATCGGTCTGCACCACGCCCGGGCAAAGTCGAATCCCGAAGTGACTCGCCTCAAAGATCGGGCCGAGCTGTTTACGAAGCAGAGAAAGGGCCTGTTTGAGGCTATTACGACTGCTCTCAAACGGCGCATCGGGCCAGAGCTGCGCGGCTAGCTCCTCGCGGGGCTGATTTAGCTCAGGGCGCAGCGCGAGCAGAGCCAACAGGGCGGTTGTCTTGCGGGCGGGGAACTGAGTGATGAGGATATTCTCACCCACCACCCGAAGTCCACCCAACAGCTCCACTCTCCAGTACGGGAGAGTCACTTGCTCGCCCCTGATGGCTCGAAGCGAATCTCAATCCCCGGGGTGGGCGAGGGCGACGGGTGGGCATAGCGCTGGTCCATGAGGGACAAAAAGCGGCTGATATTACGGATTCCTTGCCAGCCCATCGCGGAGATCACCAGGATGAGCAAGACAAAGAGCCGTAAGCTGATGTCCTTACGCGCCCTGGGTGCCTCGCGGTAGCGCGCAGCAAAGCGAATCTTCGTGGGTATCGGCGGCAGTGTTTCCTCGTCGTCCATCTTTACAGCTACTATACAAGATTTCCAAGGATTTTCCCGATGATCTGTGGAAGAGAGGGAGAACAATGCAGCGACGGAGATTTCTTCTGGGGCTGGTGTTTTGGGAGGCAGGGTGTATGGGGCAACAAGGCTTGGAGTGGCGGATACTACGAGGCGATGATATTGAGGGCAAGGGCTGGTCAGAGACAGTCGCGCCCTTTGACCGTCTGCCGACGCATGCACAGGCCACGGTGCCACCCTCGGTGTGGAGCCTCTCGCACCACAGCGCGGGGATGTGTTTTCGGTTTGTCACTGCCTCGCCCCAGATTGGCGTACGCTGGTCGGTGGGCGGCGAGCTTGCCATGCCCCACATGCCCGCCTCGGGGGTCTCTGGTGTGGATCTCTACGGGCGAGATAGCAAAGGCACCCTACGCTTTATGAGTGTCGGGCAGCCACGTCAGCAAGTGGGCAACCAGATCATTGTCACTGGAGCCCGCGGCGCTCCTCGTGAGTTCTGTGTCTACTTTCCTCTCTATAACAGCACCACACGCGTCGAGATTGGCACCGCTCCCGGCCAGCCCGCTCTTCCGCCGCCACCGCGAAAGCACAAGCCGATTGTCTTTTATGGAACCTCGATCACCCAGGGGGGATGCGCGTCGCGGCCCGGCATGGCGTTTACAGCGATTGCGGCGCGCACCCTAGAGCGTGCGCACATCAACTTAGGGTTCTCCGGCAGTGGCAAGATGGAGCTGGCTTTGGCGGACCTTCTTGGGGAGCTGGACGCGTCGGTGTTTGTTCTGGACTGTCTGCGTAACATGAGCGAGGACTTAGTGCGCGAGCGCATGGAGCCGTTTGTACGCCGCCTGCGCGAGAAGCGCCCCACCACGCCAATTTTATGCGCTGGGGACGCTTTTTTGGACACCCCGGCAGAGCCCATGCGTAGCAAGCTCACCCGTGAGGCTGTCGCGAAGCTCACGCGCTCCGGAATTCCGAATCTGCACTACCTGCCGATGCGCGGAGCGTGGGGCGATGATGGTGAGGGCACCGTGGACGGTGTCCACCCCACAGACCTGGGCATGTCGCGCCAGGCCGCCGTCTTCGTGAAAGCGCTTCGCAAGCTCGTCTAGATGCGCATGACCATCAACCACTTAAATATCGTCGTTGCTAACATGCAGCGCAGCTTGGATTTCTACGTGGGCCTACTCGGAATGCGTCAAACCTTCGCGGTCATGCTTCAGGACAGGTGGCTGGAAGAAGTGACGGGCTGTGACGATGCCCGAGCCCACTGCGTCTTTGTGGTGCCCGATGGCGGCGGCTGCCGCTTGGAGCTACTGCAGTACCTGAGTCCAGAAGGCACTGCGCTCCTGCCCAATACACTGCCTCACACGCAAGGCCTGCGCCACTTTGCGCTGGAAGTTACAGATCTCGACGGGTGGTATCAGAAACTCAGCGCAGTCGGTGTTCGCTTCGTCTCCCCACCCGTCACCGTGCCTTTTAGAATTGTCGAAGGCATCCAGAAACGCCTCTGCTACTGCCACGACCCTGATGGCGTGATTGTCGAGTTTTGCGAACACTTGCGAAGCTAAAAAACCTTGCGAAGCTCCACAGAGCACGATACAATTCTCCCTGCATTCGTGGCGGGTGTAGCTCATTTGGTTAGAGCGCCAGGTTGTGGCTCTGGAGGTAGCCGGTTCAATCCCGGTCATCCGCCCTTTCGAGTATTATTTTTGATCCTCTTTGGGGAGAACACCACACTGTGAGGAGAACATCTCACAGTAGTCCCCCTCACAAAAACACTAAAGTCACTGTCTCGGTAGAGAACTGATTTACGCAAACGCCACAAGCTTCCCCTGAGCGAGTAAAAAGAGCCGCCCTTCGCTACTCACAGCAAAACGTCCTAGTTGTTTGTAAAGTCCCGCGTCGAGTAAGGTGTCGAAGGAGTGCTGCCACTTTATCGCACCCGTGCTGGCGTTCATCGCCAGCAGATTGCCGTTCCGATCGGACGTAAAGAGCGTATTGGCTGCGTCCACAAGAAGCGAACCTGGGGAGGTCCGGTTGTCCGTGCTGGAAGCAAACGGCGTGCGCCAGCGCTGCAGCCCTGTCGCAGAATCGTAGGCCGTGACACCGGTCCCATTGTCTAGGGCAAGAATCGCCCCGTCCGCTCCTTCCGCAACAGAATAGGCACGTTGCTGGACAGACCAGAGATGTTCCCCTGCAGCGCTGATGCAGTGCATCTGATCTCGATTGGGAGGCGGTGGATTTCCGTAGTAGTAGTTTCCAACGACGGTGTTTCCGTCGCGAGAGAGCAGCGGGCCACTGAGAGTTCGGTAGCCCTGAATCGTGCGTTCCCAGATAAGCGCACCCGTTCGTGAGTCCAGCTTACGCACCTGCGGATAGTCTCCACCATCGCTAGAATACGTCTGGACGGTACCCGCAGCGGGCGTCATCACACCATAATTTCTCTCCGTACTGGCAACGGTGGACCAAAGGAGCTGCCGCGTCTTCGTATCATAGGCGAGAAGTTTCCCGTTACGATCCGTGGCAAATAAAATTCCATCCTCTCCCAGATTGATCGGCGTGAGGATGGGGTTGAACGTAAACGTGCCGTCAATTTGATAGATCTTCTGGCCCGTCGCGGCGTTCAGAGCGAGGAGCCCTGATGTCGTCGAAGTATAGAGCGTCCCATCGTCGCCGAGCAGGCTCGCTCCCCCAACAATATTATTGGGAAACACCGTGTAGCTCCAAAGAGTCGCGCCATTTGTCGGATTGAGCGCAAGTTGTGTTCCGGCAAGTGTCGCGATATAGACCGTGCCGTTGGTGCCAATCACGGGCGACGTGTACCCGCCCACCTCGACACTCCAACGAACACTGCCCTCAGGGACACTACCTGAAGCACGGGCATTATTCCGGGCATTTCCATTAGCAATTGGCCAGGCATTGCGTGCCAACCCCACGCCGCCACCGGGCTGGACACCTGCATCAATGGTGATATTTGCCTCGCCGAAGACCGCGATCTGTGCCTCGGTCAGCCGGACACGCACGACTCCTGCCGCGCGGGCAGTGAGAAGACCGTCGGCGGAGAGGCTCGCAAAGTCGCCGCCCGAGACAAGCTGCCAAGTCAGGGCACCTCCCGGCAGAAACACTGCCTTCCCGTCCGGATCCAGTGCCCTCCCCGTAAGCGTGAGGCTCTCGCTCGGCTTGAGCTGGAGTGGCAGCCCGAGAATCTCGATCGTGCGAATCGTAGATGCAAGCGTCAAGCGCGCCGACCCGATTTCGTCGGGGCGCACTTCCACCGTGGTAAGTGCCGAGGCCACTGTACTTCCAAACCCATCTTTCAGCCCCCGAGCGGTGCCCGCTAAAACATAGGTACCTATCGGCAAGAGCTCCGCAAAACTCACGGACTGCGTGGCGGGTTTAGAGTCGGGCCGGTTTACGAGCAGCGTGTAGCGCGTGCTGGGAGTGTCTTGTTTATAGAGTTCGAAGACGAGGCTTAGGGCATAGGCGGGAATATAGCGGGAGGCCGATTTATCACTATCAGCGGCATCCGGCCAGGTGATAGTCAGGCGAACACGCCCACTAACAGCATCTTTGGGATGCCCTCCCCCACAACCAGTAACCACGCTCACGAGTAGTGCATTGCCGCTAAGCGTCACAAACCGTCGGCGTGTGAGTGCGTTTTTTTGGATCTTATTGGACATCGAAGTTCACTCCGTTTCCGAGTTCAGAAAGTGGCATCAGCGCCGGAAGAGACATTTGCGTTAGGTTCTTAGGACTTGTTGAACGCATGGGAATAAAGCCCGGCCCGCTACACAAAAGCTGCGCCTCGGTAATCTGAGGAATCACAGCAACACTCGAGTTGGCCTCTCGGCGCAAGAGTAGACTAAAGCTGGAGCGTGTAAATACCAAGTCATCACCCTCCACTCTGGGGTTGAGATTGGTGGCGTTTCGCTGGAAGTACTCATGGATGAGTGTAGCAGTAGCTCGGGAGAGCGTGTCGAATGTGCGCGGCAACGCGAGAGCAGCGCGATCCCCTTGGAGAAACGCTCGAAGGCTCGCTGCATCCCCGACAGCTCGCTTGCGAGTGAACACAAGCATCCCCCCCGTAGGAACCGTCAGCCGACTGATACTCAAGCCCGCAGTAGCAAGCTGATCGTGCTCGATAGTGCCAGAGGGCGGGAAGTTACCATCCCCCGAGGGAATCTGACCACACCGATCACGACCGTTGCGGATATCACACTCCAGCTCGGCAATATTGTCGTCAAGCCCACACTGCTGGTAGTTTGGGAAGCGCAAGTCACAGCGAACTTTGCGGGAGCGGGAGCGGCCTACTTCGGGAGCTTTCTCCAGCATGTTCAAACATGTTGTCAGAGCGGCGAGGTTGGCTTGTAGGCTGTCCGTGATGCTCCCAAAGACACTTACCACCACATTACTTGGGTTTGGCACGGTAGACGCCGCCACGCGCAGAAGCAGATACATCGTGCTACTGAGAGCTCGGGTACAGGCAAGCGCCTCAACTGCCGCCGTAGCCACTACTTGCCGGATGATACTTGCCATTTCCGGTGTAAATGGAGAGCGTAGCACGTCGAAATTGGGGGCACGGAGCCAGGTTGCTAGCTCCCCTGAATTCTGCGTGTCCACGAACGGTTCGATAAGCGTCGTGAGAAACGCACATGCGCTTGGAGATGTCACATGGGGGCCAAAGGGAAGCCGCCCAACCCGCCCTGGCAAGTCCGCGAGCAAAGAGTCGAGTGCTACACCAGAAGCATTTGTAGGCAGTCGATCTGCTGCGATAAAGACACCACCGGTTGCCTGTGCAAGCCTGTCGCCCCAAAGATTGAAGCGCTCGGCGAAGACAGCGTAGGCGACGCTCTTTTGCTCGGTGGTGGGAGCGCTTTGAATGAATCGCCGAAACGAAGCCAATCCTGCGCTCTGCGCCAGTGAGAGAGCCAATCCAAGAGACTGGGCACTATGGAAAAAATGGCCGAGAATGGCAGCATTCCACTGTGGATTGTCAACTCGAGATGCACCCGCCAGCCGGTTTCCCGCCGTCACCGCGTCGCCCAGATGGGCGAGGTCGTCGCTACGTAGCAGTGCTGTAAATGTCCGATCCAGCGCCGCTTGTCCGGCACGTAGCGTCAGAAATGTCTCCCGAAGTAGTGCGCCTTCATCGCCAACCGCCCGTGAGCGCCCCGCTTGCTGGCTTACCAGCTCCGCAATGTCCGAAGAGGGTGTGGCAAAGGCTGTCGAGAGGCTATCAACGGCAAGGGAGTACTGCTGGATCTGATCCCGTAGGCTTCCCGTTGGTGTGGTACGTGGTAGGCTCCCACCGGAGAGATCGGGCTCCAGCAGGGAGACACCCCCACAGCCTGCCAGTATGCCCGCACCTCCTAGATACAAAAAATCACGTCGTTTCATTGTTTTAATCCTTTCCCTCGGGGCGCTTGATGAGCTCCCCACGAGGATTGCCCAGTGCGATCCGTACATCGCTGCCTTTGTCCAAGATCGTTCGCAAGGTAAAGACAAGATCCTGAACCTGCGTTCCGTGAGGCACACAAAACACCAAGTTGAACTCCAGACGTGCTCCAGGCAAGATGGGCTTGCTCTGAAACGACGGCGAGGCGATATCTGTAATGAGAGGCGGGTACGACTGGCCTCGGTCATCCGTCAGAGCCGTACGAACATCGGATTGACTCCACCAGAGCTGCTGTGGACTCGTCTGAGCGTTCTTCGCTTCACAGCGAAACACGACTAGAAAATGCCCCGATTTAGGCGTAAATTTCGGACCGTCTTGCTCAGCAACCGCGCTGGTGACCGCATAGTCCGTGGTGGTCTTCGTCTCGACAGAGTAGCTCGTCTCATTTCGAACACTCTGAACCGTGAAGCGCCACTTGCCATCAAAGAGTGTCTCCCCAAGCTTTCCGCGCAACCCCTCCACTTGATTGGCTCCGCCGTCTTTGAGCAGTGCGTAGCCGGTCTTTGTCTTGACGATGCTCAGTCCCAGTGCTTTTGCGACATCAGCGAGAGGTACCATGACGGAGTTACCAACCCGCTGAAGCTTGTCCGATGCCAGCGTCTCATTGATCGTCAGCGTACGCTCACTGCTCGCCTTGAGCTGGGCGTAGGCAGGCACAGTAACAACCACCCCGAGATAGATTCCTAAAAAGAGTCGTTTCATTTGTTTCCCTAATCTTTCTTTCCAAGTGTCCTACTTTCCAAGTGTCCTATTCTCTCGCGGCGTCTGTGAACGAAGTGTGAACGGGGCAGGTTTTTTCTGTGAATTTGGCGAATGCTAGCCCGTGTCTCTCACGCTTCGCTTTCTTGGCTCCCCACAAATTCAGCGCGCGGGTGTCACCGTGCCGCTTCCCCGAACACGCAAAGCGGTGTGCTTGCTGGCTTTGCTCGCTCTCCATGCGGGGCGCAGCGTGGGCAGAAAGTTCCTGGCCGACATGCTCTGGCCTGAGGCCGAGAGCAGTGTAGGGGCGACAAACTTACGGCAGGCGCTCTCGATTCTGCGGCGCTCGCTCGGCCCAGATGCAGATTTTTTGATCGCTGAGGGATACCAGGCACTGCGGCTAGAACTCACGGCATCAAACGGATTTTGCGATGTTTTAGCGCTCGATACGGCGCTCCAGAGCGGCGATTCCGAGAGGACAAAAGCACTTTATACGGGTCCGTTTTTGGAAGGCTTTACCGACGATTGGATATTGACGGAACGTGAAAAGCGCGCGACTGCCGTCGCGATGTTGCTTGCGCCACCCAATGTGACAAGACTCCCTGCGTTTCTGACGCCGTTTCTGGGCCGCACGGTGGAGAAAACTAAGCTATGGGAGCTACTCCAGCGCAAGGGTGTCCGTCTGGTGAGTGTTTTAGGTATGGGTGGGCTAGGAAAAACGCGGCTTGCACTAAGTGTAGCGACAGATAGTCTTGAGGCGACTTTTGTGGATCTGTCTCTTCTTCCAACCACCACCAAACCGCCCTTACTCTGGCAAGCCATTGCGGAGGCACTGGAGCTATCCTCACTGACCGAAGCCGCGGTCTGTGAGATGCTCCAGACATCCTCTCAACTTTTGTTGCTAGACAACGCCGAGCAAGTTATTGAGACAGCCGCTCGGGTTGTCCAGGTACTCCTCAGCCGCTGCCCCAATACTAAGGTACTGATCACCAGCCGCCAGCCACTACAGCTTCCCGGAGAGGTGCTTTTCCGACTACAACCACTGGGCGATGAAGAGGCAGTGGCACTTTTCATTCAGCGTGCAGGGCTCGCGCAGCCAGGGGTTGAGCTGCCGGGGGACGCACTACGGAGCCTCTGCCAGAAGCTCGAAGGGCTTCCTCTCGCACTGGAGCTGGCGGCGGCGCGGCTTCGCGTCATGCAGATCGAGGAACTTGAAGTGCGCCTAACGGATCGCTTTCGTCTACTGCGCTCCGACCAGCGCCGCGTGGATCGACATCAGACACTACAAGCCACCCTAGACGGCTCTTGGGAACAGCTCAGTGCCACTGAAAGACGCACCCTTGCCGCGCTCAGCACTCTCGTGGGAACCTGGCCTCGTCCACTCGCACAGGCTATTGCCTTCTCGCCTGATACGGATGCCCTCGAAGTACTAGAGGCACTAACCACTCTCGCAGATAAATCATGGCTCCAAGTTGTGGCAGGGCACTACAGCCTTTTAGAAACCATCCGCGAGTACCTGATACCCCACCAGCTCCCCGAGGATCGGGCACGCCTTGTTGCATTTGCCCAAGCGAATATCCCTTGGCATCGTGACACTGAGAGCGAGGCACAGTGGCTCGCGCGCCTTGAGCGACACAAAGATAACCTTCGTGCGGCTCTTGCACATGCCCCTCTCAATCTCGCAGCGGAGCTCTCGGTGGAGCTAGGAGACTATTTTGTGGTACGAGGGCGAATCGCAGAGGGAATTGCTCTCTATTCTTCGTTACTCGCACAGATATCCCTGAGTCATCCTCAGCGGGCTGGCATTCTGTACTTCTGGGCTCTGCTAGAGCAAGCCAGAAACGATCCTCAGAAGGCTGGCGAGCTTCTCGAGGAGAGTCTAGCGCTCTGCGAGATACAGGAAGACAGGGTTCTGCTGATCCGTGTCTTGGGTAATCTGGGATTAAATGCGCGAAATCAGGCAGACTTCATGAAGGCCCAACAGCTTCTCCAGCGCTCTCTCGCTCTATCCAAGGAGTTCGGCCACGGAACCATGGGAGCGAATCTTATTCGATTGGGTGTCGTGGAGCACGATCTGGGAAACCTCGCGGCGGCACGCAGCTACCTCACGGAGGCGATCACAGTAAACCGGCACTCAAAGCAGGAAATCGGGCTCGCCGTGGCATTAAGCAAGCTAGGCTATGTCGAGCGCGATGCCCAGTGTTGGAAAGTTGCAGAAGTACTCTGGCGCGAAGCACTGACCCTCCACCGCTCCTTGAGCTACACTCAAGAACTGGGCAACGTGGCTCTAGTACTGGGAACGCTCTTGCATAAACAGGGCAAGTTAGAGGAAGCGACTGAACTCTGGCACGAAGCACAGACAGCCTTTAAGGCCCTTCAGGACACAGAGGGCCTCGAACGCCTCCGGGGTATACTCTCCCTCGGAGGATAGAATCACTATGCAATACACCCGTCTAGGCCGAACTGGGCTACGCGTCTCGCGCCTGTGCTTGGGGACGATGAACTTTGGGCCACAGACTAGCCCCGAGGACTCTTTTGCCATCATGGACCGCGCCCTTGAGCACGGTATTAACTTCTGGGACACCGCCGATGTTTATGGATGGAAGCTGGGGGAGCGGGTCACCGAGAAGATCATGGGCGATTATTTCGCTCAGGGCGGAGGCCGTCGCGAGAAAGTCGTCCTAGCGACCAAAGCCTACAATAAAGTGGGCGAGTGGCCTAATGAGGGACGCCTGTCCAAACTACGCATTAAAAAAGGCTGCGAGGATAGCCTGCGCGCGATGCAAACCGACTACATTGATCTCTTCCAGATGCACCACATTGATAGAGATTGCCCCTGGGACGAGTGCTGGGAGGCGATGGAGCAGTTGGTGCGCGAGGGAAAAGTGCTCTATATCGGCTCATCGAACTTCGGCGGCTGGCACGTTGCCGCCGCGCAAGAGAACGCCAAGCAGCGCAAATTTCTCGGCCTGGTCAGTGAGCAGAGCCTCTACAATCTCAATGCGCGCACGGTTGAGCTGGAAGTCATTCCCGCCTGTGAACACTACGGCCTCGGCCTGATTCCCTGGAGTCCACTGGGAGGCGGCTTACTCGGCGGAATCTTACAGAAGCCCACCGAGGGACGGCGTGCGGGCATCAAGCTCGACGAAAAGCAGACCGTTCAGATCACGGCCTGGGAATCACTCTGCGCGGAGCTGGGCGAGAACCCCGCCGATGTGGCGCTGGCGTGGCTACTCAGCAACAAGATTGTCACGGCGCCCATTATCGGCCCGCGCGACACCAACCAGCTCGACGGCAGCCTGCGTGCGCTTGAAATCCAGCTCTCGGACGAGACCCTCAAAAAGCTCGACGAGATCTTCCCGCCCGTCGGCAAAGGCGGCCCCGCCCCCGAAGCCTACGCCTGGTAGCCACGGATTAAAATCCGTGGCTACCTTCGGGAAACAAAGTCCGTGCCGGACTGCCGAATTTGCAGTCAGATTCATTGGACTTTGTTTCCTCTGGCGTCAGGGTGTTCACGCCAAGATGCCCTTCCACTCGCGCCAGATATCGGTCATGGCAGCCACTCCGATCTCATCTACGTCTTTGTGGCGGCCCCGGAAGATCGCGGCGTAGCGAATATCTGGGCAGGAGTTGGCGGCGGCAGTGTGGACGAGCTGGTGATGGGTGATGACCACATCGCCCAGCTCGCCCGTGATCTGAACCGGCTCGGAGCACAGCTCGACGGCACTGATTCCGTCCGCAAGATACGCCGGGCCTTTCTCCTTAAAAACCGTCTCAAACTGCCGGTGCGTCCCTGGCCAAACCGTGAAGTTGCCTGAGTAGGGCTTGGGCAGGTCGGAGAGCAGCACCACAGCCAGCATCGTGAAGCTACGCATAAACTCCCCGCGCGGGATGCCGTTGGTGCCGGTTCCCTGGCCATCAATATGCCCACGCGGCTCCTGCGGCTCGGTGTCGGGGCGGGGAAAGCGCAGGGCGATCTGTGCGCTGGAGGCCGAGAGCAAGTTCCCCTCCCCTAATAGCCGTCGTCGTGCATTTGGCGAAGCTGGGTAGAGTTGAGTTTCATGCAGGCGAGTTCTGCGGAGGATCCTCGGAATCCTCCCTCGGTGCACCAAAGAGTGGCTCTAAGATCGCCCCGAGACGGGCGGCGGACTGACTCGCCCAAGGAAGACGGAGCGCCAGCCACATCCGTCCGAGCATCTCCTCCCCAAAGGCCAGTAGGTCAAAAGTAGCTTTCTGGTTGGGGGTTGGGTCTTGTGCCCAGAAGAGCACCAATAGTAAGTGGCCAGTATAGAGCAAAGTCGGTAGGTGCCCCCGGATGGGCCCCTTCGGCAAATCGCTCGCGCCTGCAACCACGTCCTGAAACACCGCATGCACCCGCCGCCGCCAGTGCGCCGCGCCCTCGCCCAGCACTTGGGTCGGGCTTCCGGGGGTCAGCCCCGCTCCAAAAAGCGCCGTGAGTGTCGCCCGGTGCGGCAAGAGACGCGCAATATCTGCCCGCTCAATGGCCGCCCAGCGCGAAGCGAGTGTCCCTGGTGGAAGCAGCTTCGCCTCGGCGGCGAGTTCTTCCACAAGCCGCTCATAAAGCGCGAGTACCATCTCCTCTTTGGTGCGGAAGTAGCGGTACGCCAGCCCCAGCGAGCACTCGGCCCGCTCAGCAATCCCGCGCATCGTCGCGCCCTCGAAGCCCTGCTCGGCAAACATCTCCAGCGCGGCGGCGAGAATCCTCTCGCGCGTACGCTCGCCCTTGGAAACCTTCTCATTAGTTGTGGTGTCTATCTCACTCATTTTTGTTTTCGGGCGCATAAATGGGCCCGCCGGGTACCCTTTGGGTGGTCGGCAAGACCCATAAATGGGCCTCCAGAAATTTAAGTTGTATTTTTTGAACTTTGTTCATTTTACCTCTTGACAGATTCATTTGCCACCGATATATTAAAATTGAACATGTTCATAAATAAAATCACCAAACTGAAACCAGTCTTATGGGCAGTTCTCGGGAGTTTCCTGGCAACGCTTATCGGCTGGAGTGTGGGCGCTGCTTGCTGGCTGGTGTGGGCTCCCATTGCCTTCTTCTACATGGGCTTTGTGATCCTCCCCCTCTGGCTTGTTGTGCTCATGCCCCTCTATCTCTTTCTGCCTCGGGAGAGTATCCTCTGGCAGGCACGCTTCGCAACTCCACTTGGAGCAATAGCAGGTAGCTTGCTCGTCGCGGGCTTCTTTGCACTAATGGGAGCCTGGATGGATCGGAGCATGCCCTTCTTGCTCTATGCCCTCAATGGAGCGATCACGGGCGGAACAGCCTGCTATGCAGCCACAAAAAACGTCAGCCGCCACCGTGATTGAGATTCCCGTACCATGCACCAAGACAGCGAACTCTACTCAGCAGAAACCCAGAAAGCCCTCTTTGATGCCATGGCGACGAGCTACCAGCGGGTCAATACGCTGACTTCTATGGGGCTCTGCATTCTCTGGCGGCGTACCTGCGTCGCGGCGGCGCGGCTGGAGCCGGGGATGCGAGTGGGAGATTTCATGGCAGGTAGCGGGGAGTTATGGCCATCACTGACAAAAGCCCTGAAATCTCAGGGCGAGATTGTTGCACTGGACTTCTCTGCTGTCTCCTGCGAGCGTGCGCGGACGGCTGCCGTGCACTGCTCAACTCCCACACGAGTTCTAGAGGCAGATGCGCTGGCGTGCCCACTCGATGATAGTTCGCTGGACGCAATGGTGTGTGGCTTTGGGATCAAGACCCTGAGCGATCCCCAAATAGTGCGCTTCGCCGCCGAGCTAGCGCGTGTGCTACGCCCCGGTGGGCACTTGGCGATGATCGAGGTCTCCGTGCCGACCAACCCTCTCTGGCGTTTTGGCTACCTCACTTATCTGAAGTATGTCGTCCCTCTAGCAGGCCAGCTACTACTTGGTGACCCCGAGTGCTACCGGATGCTCTATCACTACACAGTCGCGTTTGAGAATGCTCAGAGCATGGTGATAGCACTTCGAAAAGCGGGTCTACAGGTCACGGAGCGCACGTTATTTGGTGGCGGGGCAACACTGCTCATGGGGAAAAATCACGAATGAAGCTCACTCTCAGTCAACCGACGGATGCCACGCTCACCGCGTTCCTGAAGAGCGCCACCGGGCCGCTCTCCTACCCCGAGGTCGGCGCGACCCGCAACGCGGCGCATATTCCGGGCTACGACAACGACCACAACCGTATCTGCCTGGGCGAGGGCGCGGAAGTGTTCCAACATGCGTGCGACGCTCTCACGCGCTGGAAGCACTTTCCGACGCACTGGGTCAAGATCGGCCCTGGCACTCCCCCGATTCACGAGGGCCAGAAAGTCGCGATGCAGGCCAGAGCATTTGGCCTTTACTGGATCAGCGCCGCACAGATCGTCTACACCCTACAAGAGCCGCGCCGCTTTGGCTTTGCCTACGGCACTCTCGATGCCCATGTCGAGTGCGGCGAGGAGCGTTTTCTGATCGAGTGGCTCCCCGATAACACGGTCTGGTACAGCCTGACGGCGTTCTCGCGGCCACGCCGCTGGTTTATTCGTCTTGGCTATCCGCTCGCACGTCGCTTACAAAAACGCTTTGTCCACAACTCCTTTGCCGCGCTCAAAAATCGTGTAAAATCAGGGCATGTCGAAGAAGATCGCGATGATCGGCGCGGGAAGCGTCGTTTTCTGTAAGACCTTAATGTCGGATATTATGGCGACACCCGCGCTGCACGGCTGCGAGTTCGCCCTGATGAGTCCCACCGAGAGCAAGCTGCGCCGTATGGAAGCCTTTGGCCAGCGCATGCTTGCGGACAATGGCCTGCCCGGCAGCGTCTGGGCGACCACCAGCCGCCAAGAAGCCATCAAAGATGCCGACTTTGTGGTGGTGATGATCCAGGTCGGGGGCTTTCATGCCTACGGGGTGGACTACGAGATTCCTCTGAAGTACGGTGTGGACCAGTGTATCGGCGACACGCTCGGGCCGGGCGGGCTCTTTCGCGGCCAGCGGCATATCCCGGTTTTAGTTGATATTGCAAAGGACATGGAGACGCTCGCGAGGCCCGGCGCGATCCTGCTCCAGTACGCCAACCCGATGGCCGCCAACTGTCTAGCGCTCGGCAAAGTATCTAATGTCCCGTTTATCGGGCTGTGCCACGGTGTCCAGACCACGCTGGATCTCATCGGCGGCTACTGCGGCGTCCCCAAGGACGAGATTTCTTTTGTCTGCGGCGGCATCAACCACATGGACTGGTTTCTAAAGCTCTCGCACCACGGGCGTGATCTCTACCCCGAGCTGCGTGAGTTATTCGAGAAGCCCGAGTACTACAAAAACGAGAAAGTGCGCGGTGAGGTGTTTCGGCAGTTTGGCTACTTCATGACCGAGTCCACCGGGCACCTGAGCGAGTATGTGCCGTGGTTTCGTAATAATCAAAAAGCCCTAGATCTCTACTGCGATGAGCCGGGCTTTGGCGGCGAGAGTGGGGCGTACTACAAGTGGGGCAAGGCGATGGCCGAAAAGTACGAAAAGCTCGATCCGCTCCAGTTCGAGAGCACCGCCATTGAGGCGCGCAGTGTGGAGTACTGCTCCTACATCTTAGAGGCCGTGGTTACCGGCAAGCCCTTTCGCCTGATGGGAAATGTGCGCAACGACGGCTACATCACGAACTTACCCAATGGCTGCTGTGTGGAAGTGCCCACTTTCGCCGATGACACAGGCCTGCATCCCACGGTGATCGGGGATCTTCCCCCCCAGTGCGCTGCGCTCTGCCAGACCAACATCAATGTCCAGACCCTCTGCGCCGAAGCCGCGTTGGGCGGCGACCCGGAGCATCTCGTTCATGCCCTCGCCCTCGACCCACTGACTTCGGCGGTCTGCACCCTCAAAGAGATTCGCGACATGACGGGCGAGATGCTAGAGGAGCTGCGCCCGTACTTGCCGCAGTTCGAAGGAAAGAGCCTCCGCGCCACCCCCACAATCTCCATCCCGGAAAACTGCATCGCCGTCGATGTCCCGCTTGACCCCGCGCTCGCCATCGGCAAGCGCTTCGGAACGCTGATCGAGCAAAAAACAGAGTAAAATAGCTCCATGCAAACTTCCGTTCCGCAGACTGAAGAAGAGATCATTGCGTGGCTGAATGCACGCGGCAACGGCGACCCGGATGAGAATGGCATCAGCCGGGATCAGCTCCGTGAGAATCGTCTCCTAACTCCCAGAGAGCGCCTAGAGGAATTGGAGCGTTGTGTCTCCGGCTTGATGCGCCTTCAAGAAAGAATCAAGGTAAACCGCCATGCTTGAACTCGACCCACGTTTTTTGGAAGCAATACAGCACCTTCACAATGCACAGGTTCGGTTTGTAGTCGTGGGTGGAGTAGCCTTGAACTTACACGGAGGAGCACATCTCACAAAAGATATTGACTTTGGCTACGGCCCTGAAGAAGAAAATCGTGAGCGGCTGGCAGGAGCGATGAACGAGATTCACTCCAAGCCTCTTGGTTGGCAATCGCACAATCCCTTCAGTGTCACCGCATCTCAGCTTGGTCGTGTCCGCTTCCTCAATCTGAAAACCGATCTTGGGGCCATTGATCTTCTTCCTCTGCCTGCTGGGATAGATGCTTTTGAGGATCTCTGGGAGCGTGCTGACGTGATGGACTTGGGCGGTTTTTCCGTTCGTATCGCCTCCATTGACGATCTGATTGCGATGAAGAAAGCCGCAGGCCGTCCTAAAGACGAGCGACACTTAATGGAGCTCTACGCCCTAAAAAAAATCATTGAAGACGAAGAATCCGCCGTCGCCTAACCGACAATGGAGGCAGAAATGCGTCTGCTGATCGTCTCTCCCTGGTTTCCGTATCCACCCGACAATGGCTCTCGCCTGCGGGCGTGGCATCTCATCCAGCGGCTGGCGCAGCGCCACGAGGTGCGCCTGATCGTGGGGCGGCAAGAGGATGCCAGTAGCGGCGAGATTCCCCTCAAGAGTCCCACCATGATAGTTCCCTGGCTCTGGCACCAGCCGGGCGCGACGGGAAAAGCCGGGGCGCTTCGGGCGCTGCTCTGCGCGACGCCCCGCTCGATTCTGGAGACACCCAACCCCGCGTTTGTGGAGGCCATTGCGCGTGAGCTCGCCCTGAAACCTGATGTGGTGCTGGCGATGGAGCTGGGCAGCGATGCCTACTTGCCAGAGCAGCTCCCCTGCCCGGTTGTTTTAGATCAAGTGGAAGTCTCAGGCCTGGAGCAGGCGTGGCGGCAAGCCGCCACGCCACGGGAACGCGCGGCACGCTGGCTGACGTACACAAAGGGCAAGAGTTATTGGAGCAGACGGCTTGGGCGCTACAACGGTCTGACAGCGGTCTCGGCGGCGGAGGCACGCGCTGTCGAAGCCCTCGTGGGCAAGCCCGTGACACTTGTTCCTAATGGGGTCGCAACAAAAGAGTACTCCCCCCTCGAAAAACCCGAGGGAGTGCCAGGGCGGCTCCTCTACAACGGCGCACTCTCCTACGGACCAAACCGTGATGCGGTACTCTGGTTTGTGGAGGCAATCCTGCCGAAGATAACAGAGAGAATCCCAGAAGCGCATCTGGTCGTGACAGGAAAAGTGGAAGCGGCACCGGAGGCTCTACGGCAGCATCCGCAGGTGGTACTGACGGGCTTTGTTCCGCAGCTACAGCCGGTTCTGGCCGACGCACAGGTCTGTGTGGTGCCGCTCCGAGCGGGGGGGGGGACGCGGCTTAAGATTCTAGAGGCGTGGGCGGCAGGGCTTCCTGTGGTCGCGACAACGATTGGGGCAGCAGGCCTGGATGGCAGTCGTGAGGGTGAGCACCTTCTGTTAGCCGACACACCAACACGGTTCGCCCAGCAGACCGCCGCACTGCTACGGGATTCGGAAAAGCGCCGTGCAATAGCCCAGAGCGCCCGAACACTGGCAGAGACCCGCTACGACTGGGATGCGATTGTGCTAAAACTGGAGGAGTGTCTCCAACAACAAACATCATGAGTAAGGCAAGAGACGACAGCAAGACAAGAGATAGGTTCAACGACGAGGCCACGATCTGGAGTGACGACTCCGACCGGCCCGTACGCGACCTGATCAGCAGCAGCGCCGAACAGAGGCTCAAGCTCCTGGGAAGTGCGGCGGTGATTGGTGCTGTGCTAGGTCTGGGAGGAGTGCTCGCGGCGGGCGCGGGCCTCAAGGGAATGATCTGGCTCGCCATTGTCGTCCTCGGGCTTGTTGCCGTGGTAACCGTGGCCAACTACCTGGAAGCGGGGATCATGGTCTTTCTGGCACTCTGCTGGTTTCTCTTTAAGACCCCTGGCCTCGCCCAAGGCCAGAGTGGTGGCGGGGAGCAGGGGCTTGCCTTGAGCCAGCTCGGGCTCGTTTTTCTGCTGGCAGCCTGGGCGCTTCGTCGGCTCTTCGGACGAGAAGGGAGGCTCTATAAGTCCCCGATTAATGCACCGATCCTTGCCTATCTCTTTGTCTGTGTCTGGTCCACGCTGCACAGCCAGCTCTTCCCGGACAGTACTATCGAGCGCGGCCTGATCATCGCCACCCCCATGGCGGTCAACCTGATGGAGGTGGTTCTGCGGGTGCTGGCGCTGGGAGGGCTCCTGCTGATCGCCAACACCGTCACGCGCAAGAATCAGAGTCGGCTGGCAGCGATGTTCCCCATTGCAGGGGTCTTGCTCTTTTTGTTCTCGCTTCAGGGCAGGCCCAATAACCTAGAGCATCCGCATGGCCTAGCGCTCTTTGTGCCAGGTCAGGGCTACGGCGCGTTTCCCCAGATGCTCGCCGTGGGTGCACTGGTGGCGCTGGCGCTGGCCGGAATCGGAAAGCGCTGGCAGCAGGGTGCGATGGTGGGCATTGCCCTAGCGATTTTTGGCTGGGCGTTTATCCGAAATGCGGAGTGGGTCTCGGGTTGGCTGGCGGGAGGGCTAACCCTTGCGATTGTCGTCTACAATACCAACCGTCGGCTCTTCTGGATCGGTGTTGGTATTGTCGCGCTGATTGTCTTGGTAAAGTTTGAGTACTTCTGGGATAAGTTCTACAAGATGAACTTCTACGCCGGTGGCCACATGAACTGGGGCTTAGCAACTCTGCGCGGCGAGCAGATTGGCGCTCTGGAGAATGACCGGAGCCGCATGCTGCGCGCCGCTTTTCAGTATGCCGACGCGTTCCCGCTTGGGGTGGGTTTGGGCAACTACAAGAACTACAACCTGCACTACGGCTCCCCAGCGGTCTGGAACTCCACCACGTTCACGTCGGCACACGGCACCTACGCCCAAACCCTCTCGGAGCTAGGCTGGCTCGGGCTCCTCAGCCAGCTCTGGCTCCAAGTCGCGACTCTGGTGGCACTCTACCGCTACTGGCGCGCACTGCCAGCGGGCACTTGGGAGAAGCCGTGGCTCCTGGCGACCTACGCGGGCTGCTGGGGAATCTTTGTCTCCGCGTTCCTGGGCGACTATATCTTTCCTAGCTATCACAATGGCGGGATGGGCTCGTTTGGCGGCACGGTCTATGTCTGGCTCTTTGCCGGCCTGGGCATCGGGATTGCACGCCTCCATGGGCTAAACTGGGATCGTCTCACCGGAAAGGTAACCGACCGACCCCGTCCGCAACCACGCTGGGTTCGACCACTCGAAGGCGACCAATGAGAGTGCGTGACCTCTCGATTGTGATCGTCTCCTGGAACACAAAAGAGCTACTACGCGCCTGCCTGGCAAGTATACAGTGTGTTGATGCTGAGTTATTTGTCGCCGATAACTCCTCCAGCGATGGCAGCGCCGAGCTCGTCGAAACCGAGTTTCCTGGTGTGACGCTGTTCCGTACAGGGGCGAACTTTGG
>JANNDD010000802.1:0-1040 GCA_031387365.1 Armatimonas sp.
GGCCTCGACGATGCCGAGCGGGTGCGCCTGCTCTACCTCACGTGCTACGGACGCCCGGCCACAACCGCCGAGCTTCTCCGCGCCTTCGACTTTCTTACCCGCTTCGAGGCAGCCTACGCCCAAGCGCCCAGCCCGCGTCTGAGCGCCTGGCAGAGCCTCTGCAAATCCCTGATCGCAGCCAATGAGTTTCTCTATGTTGATTAGATCTGAATTTTCTCGCCGTGCGCTTCTTAAGAGCAGCGCCATTGGTTTTGGCAATCTCGCACTGCTAAGCCTGCTGGATCAAGAGGCAAAGGCCCGCTCAAAGGACACGAGCCGCAACCCGCTCCTGCCTAAAGCGCCGCAGTTTCCCGCGAAAGCCAAGCGCGTGATCTTTGTGTTTTTGCACGGCGGGCCGAGCCAGGTGGACACATTTGATCCCAAGCCACTGCTCACCCGCGACTCAGGCAAGCCGTTTCCCGGAACAATCCCACGCATCGTCTCCAGCCCCACGGGGAATCTGCTGAAGAGCCCGTGGGAGTTCAAGCGCTACGGCCAGAGCGGTATCGAGGTGAGTAGCCTCTTTCCGCACCTTGGCGGCTGCGTGGACGACCTGTGTTTTATTCACTCCATGCACGCGTCGAACTCGCGCCACGGCGGGGCACTTCTGGAGATGCACACCGGCAGCGACACGTTCGTGCGCCCGAGCATGGGCTCCTGGATCACCTACGGCCTCGGCACCGAAAATCAAAACCTTCCCGGGTTTCTCACCATCTGCCCGACCCTCACGCACGGTGGTGTCGGCAACTGGAGCTCAGCGTTCTTGCCCGCCTGGACACAAGGCACCCCGATTGGCAACGCGAGCATTGATGCAGGCCAAGCCAAGATTCCGTTTATTCAGAACACGGAAACACCCAGTGATGCGCAGAAACTAGATCTGGAGTTACTTGGCCAGCTAGGGCGGGAGCACCTAGCGCACTCTGGCCCCGACCCCGCGCTGGAGGGGCGACTGAGCTCCTTTGAGCTGGCGTTTAAGATGCAGCTCGCCGCGCCGGAGCTGC
>JANNDD010000651.1:0-7069 GCA_031387365.1 Armatimonas sp.
TCCTTCCCAGGAATCCTTGCATGATGCAAAAAGCGAGTACATCGCAGGCTACGCTCGTCTGGAATTGGATGTTACTCGCACTCTGCAGCCATACCGCATGGGGCATTTACCCTGTGCTGGCGCGCTATCTCCAAACCGTCAGTGGGTTGCCGGGCATGGCCATGCTGGTAGTGGCGAACAGCCTGAACCTGGCAATCGTAGCGGTAATACTTAAGCAGCGTGGAGAATTTGGCATGCTTCGCTCACCGGTTCTGTGGGGTGTCGCGTTCCTTGCCATGATTCGCTCGATTACCAATGTCCTCTCTACGCGCTATACGCCAGGCGTGTATGTTCAACTTGCCAATCTCCTAACACCATTTCTAGTTGTTGGGATCGGTGCACTCGCCTGGGCGGGACCGCAGAGCCAAGGCAAGATCGCACCGTGGGAAGCGATGAAGGTGGCTACGGAAAAGCTCGGTGGAGGAAAAGCGTTTGAGGCAACGTACATTGTAGAGAATGGCAAGCCTATTTACGACGTGATTGTTATCAAAGACAAGAAGCTCAGCGAAGTCGAAGTAGACGCCATCACAGGCAAGGCTGGCACTGTCGAGCAAGTAACTCCCGCGGAAGAAGGTAAAGAGCTTACCGACCAGCTCAATATCGCGCTCGGAAAGAAGAAAGCGGTTCCTGAAAAAGACGAGAAGACAGAAGCGCCCGCTCGCCGCATGAAAAAATGAGAGTTGCCGCGCTCCTCTTGGCCCTGGCAATTCAAGCAGCTATCGTCGAGACAAGTTGGGCTCAGTCTAGCTTGACACTAGGTGAAGCACTACAAAGGGCAGAGGCGAACCTACCCCTGCCCCAGGCTGCCCGTGCGAAAGTGTTGGCGGCAGAAGCGCGGACACAACTTGCGGGCAAGCAGAATAACACCAATATCGCGCTGGCACGCCCCTACGGTTCCTCCCAGACCGGTGGATTCGGTGAGGATATTATCGTCTCACAGACATTTGAGCCTGGTGGTGTTCTTCGGCCACGAAAGCAAGCAGCCGAGCAGCAACAAAAGGCCACTGAGGCAGACCAGGTAGCAACGCTTCTTGATCTACGCCGTGATGTCACCAGCGCCTACATCGAGTGCCTTCGTGCCGACGCTGAGCTAGCCCAAGCGAAGTCTTCCTTGGAAGCGACACAGCGCTTTGCAGAAGCGGCGAGCGCACAGTTCACTGCAGGTGATGTTCCACGCAGTAATGTCGTACGAAGCCAGATAGAAAACGCACGATTTCGCCAGACACTCACGCAGGCCACGACAGATCGCGACAACCGCTACAGCACCTTAAAAAGCCTGCTAGGACTGCCTTCCGATGCTTCTCTAGTGCTCGCAGGTGCTCTTACAGCAAAGACAAACCTGCCAAACTTGGCAACGGCACAGTCCCTCGCACTCTCTCGACGCCCGGACATTCTTGCGGCCCGCGCACAGGTTCTTGCCAGCAGTGCTGGGATCGCCGAGGCAAAGGGGCAGCGCCTCCCAAACGTAGTTCTTGAGGGACGACGATACAACCTGAACCCGGCGCAAGTCGGGGATGCCTCGCTACGCATCGGTATCAACCTCCCTCTCTTTGATAATGGTCGGATTCGCGCCGAGGTACGTGCTACAGAGGCAGCAAAACAAGAGATGCAGTTGCAGCTTAAAGAGACGGAGCGTCTTGCCCTACTAGAGGTGGAGATAGCACTCCGTGAGTGCCAGCAAGCCCTTCAAATCGCTGCATCGTTTGAGGGAGAGGGTCGCCTGACAAAAACCAAGGAGCTACTGGAGATGGCACAGATCGGTTACGAAAAAGGGGGAAGCGGGTATCTGGAGGTCATTGACGCTCAGCGCACCTTTGCCAGCGAGCAGGTCGAGTATCTGCGCGCTCTGGCAACACTTCAGCTCGCAAGCGCTCAGCTGGAGCGCACCATTGGAGGGCCCTTGCCATGAAGCAAAAAGCTCTTGCTCTGTCGATTATCTCTTTTGTTTGCCTAGGGCTTCTGTCGGGATGCAGCAAAAAAGCCACCGAAGAAGAAGCGAAGGCGGAGACTCCCGCTGCTGTTGTGACTGTCACCAAGGCAGAGCGGCAGGATATTGAGGAGACCGTTACCGCACAGGGAACCTTCCAGAGCGCCCAAGGCGCAGCGACAAAGCTCGCGCCACAGACGGCGGGGCGCTTGGTACGTGTTCTTGTGAAAGAAGGAGACCAAGTGACTGCCGGTCAAATCCTTGCCACTCTGGACACACGAGTACTCGCAGCACAGACTCGCAGTGCTGAGGCAGGCTATCGCGCCTCGACGGCGACAGCTTCCCAAGCTCAGCTCGCTGCGCGGGCGGCAGCAAGCGACCAGCAAAGTAGTGTCCGCGTTGCCCAGCTCGCCATTGATGCCGCTCTAGTAGAGCGGGATGGGGCCATACAGGCAGCCAAGACATCACTCAATCTGGCAAAGACGGATCTGGCCAAAACCTTGGCGGGAGCACGTCCCCAAGAGATTCTCCAGGCACAGGACGCACTTAGGCAAGCCGAAGCGACACGAACCAGAGCAGCAAAAGAGGTCGAGCGCCAGACGTTTCTGCAGGAGAAGGGAGTCTCCGCAAAGCGTCAGGTCGAGGATGCACAAACAGCCTTGGCCGTCGCGGAGGCCAGTGTCGAGAGTGCTAGCCAGACTCTGGAATTACTTCGAGCCGGAGCAAGGCAAGAAGATCGGGAAGCTGGGCAACTTCGCGTCCGTCAAGCCGAGGAAGTGCTCAGCCAAGCCCGAAAGACAGGAGAGGCGAAGCTAACACAAGCGCAAGCACAGCTACGCCAGGCCCAGAAGCAGACACTTGCCGTCGCTGCGAAAGTGCAAGAAGCCAAGGCAGCACAGAGCGGTGCGGGCAAGGCCGCAGCGGACGTGGAGGCCGCTCGGACGCAATCAGACTACGCGACTCTGAGGGCTCCTCTCTCAGGAGTCGTTGTTCGACGCTTGCTCAATCCGGGCGACATGGCTGACCCAGCCGGAACCGTCTTGGAAATCGCGAACAGTCGCCAGCTCGATATCCTCGCCACCCTTCCTGCTGACGATGCGCTACGCGTACATGCTGGTCAGCGGGCACATCTTTCGTCGGGGGAGATGGCGCGTGTGATAAACATCGGATCGGTAGACCCTCAGACCAACCTCGTCACGCTCAGACTCCAAACAGGTTCGAGCAAATCCGTCCGTGCCGGAGCCTTTATCCTGGTAAAAGTCGTTATCCGTGTCGCCTCACAAGCCATCGTTGTTCCGAGGGAATGCGTGCTCAACCACGAGGGCAAGAGCGTTGTCTTCGTCGCGTCGGGAGAGGTCGCCAAAATGACCCCGGTCACGACAGGGGTAGAAACGGATACGGCGGTAGAGATTCGCTCTGGGCTCGCGGCGGGCGCACGAGTCATCACCCTAGGGCAGTACGAACTCTCTGATGGGGCAAAGATCAAGGTGGAAGCGCCATGAACCTTGCTCGATTTGCGCTGGGGAACCTCAAGGCGATTCTCTTCGTGACGGTTGTCCTCTGCCTGATTGGCGGCTGGACTCTCTTCTCCTTTCCCGTCGCGATCCTCCCGGATGTCACGTTCCCCCGTTTGGTGATCATCGCCGAAGCTGGAGAGCTGCCCGCACGCCGAGTCGAGGTGGGTGTCTCTCGTCCCCTTGAAGAGGCCATCGCCACGGTTCCCGGTGTCGCCCGTCTACGCTCTAAGATTCAGCGTGGCGCGGCGGAGCTCTCGGTGGACTTTTCCTGGGGCACCGATATGCTGGTTGCCGAGCAGCTGGTGAGCGCGAAGGTCAATGAGGCGCGTACCCAGCTTCCCACCGATACCCAGGTGACGGTAGAGCGCATGAACCCGACGGTCTTTCCCATTCTCGGGATCTCTCTACGCTCAAAGAATCTCTCTCAGGATGCCCTCTGGAGCCTCGCTACCTACAAGCTCAAGCCAATTCTGGGACGCGTTCCTGGTGTCGCCCGTGCGGTCGTTCAGGGGGGGCGCATCCCCGAGATATTAGTAGAGGCAGACCCCAATAAGCTCGCCGCGTTTCACCTCGCACTCCCCGATCTGGAGCAAGCCCTCGCCAAGAACAACGTGGTGCGCTCAGTGGGGCGGCTGGATATCCGCTTCCAACAGTACCAGGCGCTGGTGTCCGGCGAGGCGACCACGATTGAGGAGCTAAACCAGCTCCCTATTGCCACGCGCAATGGGGTGGTGATCACACTGGGAAGCGTCACCACAATCCAATCCAGCACACAGGACAGAACCACCATTGTCACTGCCGACGGCGCGGAGTCGGTGCTCCTCAATATCGTCCGTCAGCCTGATGCCAATACCGTCTCAGTGGTGGCGGGCGTGCAAAGTGAGCTGACTCAGCTCAAGAAATCGCTACCACCGGGCACCGAGCTAGGCATCTTCTACGACCAGTCCGTGCTGATCGGCGAGGCCATCGCCAGTGTCCGCGATGCCGTGCTCATCGGAGCAGGCCTTGCGGTAGTTGTCTTGCTTCTCTTTCTGGGCGACATGAGGGCGACGCTTGTGACGGCGCTGATTATCCCCGTCACGGTTCTCATTACGTTTCTTCTCATGCGGCTGTGCGGCCTGACCCTCAATTTAATGACCCTCGGTGCGCTTGCCATTGGGGTCGGCCTGGTGATTGACGATGCGATTGTGGTGGTAGAGAACGTCTTCCGACACCTGGCAGAGGGCGCGAAGCGTGACGATGCTGTCCAGCAAGCGGCGACGCAGATCGCGGCTCCGATGATCTCCTCAACCCTGACCACCGTGGTTGTCTTTCTGCCACTCACCCTAGTCACGGGTGTTGCGGGGGCGTTCTTCACAGCGCTGGCCGTCACTCTTACCATTGCCCTCTTGGTTTCTCTCGCCCTGGCTCTGACCGTCAGCCCGAGCCTTTGCGCTGCGTTTCTCAAGACCCGTGTGGGCCAGCGCGAGCACAGCAGGCTCTTTGAGAAGGTCTTACGGCTCTACGAGCGGATTCTGCGCAGCTGTCTACGGCAGCGTGTCTGGCTCCTGCCTCTTTGCGCGGTACTGGCGTTCGGCGGGACGGTCTTCTTCGGGACACGCCTGGGCACGGGGTTCATGCCCACGATGGACGAAGGCGCGTTCATCCTCGATTACGTGACTGCGCCGGGAACCTCACTCGCCGAGAGCGATAGGCTCCTCAAGAAAATCGAAGAGATCCTCACGACAACCCCTGAGGTGAAGTCCTACTCCCGGCGCACCGGAACGGAGCTCGGCTTTTTTATCACCGAGCCCAACACGGGCGACTTTGCGGTCGTGCTCAAGTCCGGCAAGCGGCGCGATATCGAAGCCGTCATCGAAGAAGTTCGTGGCAAGATCGCGGAGGATGTTCCCGGCATTGAGGTCGAGTTCGTCGAAGTTCTCCAGGACCTTATTGGGGATCTCGCAGGTGCACCGGAGCCTGTAGAAATAAAACTCTTTGGGGAAGACCAGAAGCAGCTCGAAGAGACAGGGGCAGCACTTGCCGAGAAGCTAGCCAAAGTGACCGGCGTTGCGGACATGAAGTCCGGTGTGGTTGAATCGGGGCCGGAGCTAACGGCGCGTGTGAACCCGCTTCTGGCAGGCCGGGCAGGACTGAGCACGAGTGACATTGGAGAGCAGGTAGGCGATGCCCTCTTCGGTATCGAGGCCACCAAACTCCTCCAGGGAGATCGTCAGGTCGGAGTGCGCGTGCGCTATCCAGAAGCGCTACGCTCCGATGCCGCAGGTTTTGGCGCGACTCTGATTAAGACACCTTTAGGGGCGTATATACCCCTCTCATCGCTGGCAACGCTGGCTTTCGTTCCAGGAACCAGTGAGATCACGCGTGAGGACCAGCGGCGGATGATGGCGGTCACCGCTCAGCTTGAGGGCCGCGACCTAGGAAGCGTCATGCGCGATATAAGCGCGGCGATGCGTAGCGAGCCACTACCCGTCGGAGTGACTTATGTCCTTGCCGGGCAGTACCAGAGTCAGCAGGCTTCGTTTGCAAATTTAATGCAGGTTCTCGCCCTTGCCGTCCTGCTCGTCTTTGCCGTGATGGTTTTTCAATTTAAGAGCTTCACAGCCCCGGTGACGATCCTCTTGATCCTGCCACTGGCCCTTTTTGGGGTTGCACTGGGACTCTGGATAACAAACACACCACTCAATGTCAGCTCCCTCATGGGGGCAGTGATGCTTGTAGGGATCGTCGTCAAAAACGGGATTCTACTACTCGATCAGGCGCAGCACGCGGAATCGGAAGGGCTCTCGCCAGAAGAAGCCGTCATTCTGGCAGGCGAGCGCCGCCTACGTCCGATCCTGATGACCACCCTCACAGCGCTCCTAGGACTGGTTCCGCTCGCACTGGGGATCGGCGCGGGGGCGCAGCTACAAAAGCCGCTCGCGGTAGCAGTGATAGGTGGTCTTACCTGCTCTACTCTATTCACTCTCGTGCTTGCCCCTTTGCTCTATGTCGTCTTACGCCAAGGACGCAGCTTGTCACTAAAAACTTCTGAATAAAAGGAAAGTCTAATGTCACGTATTCGCTTAAGTCTTCTAGGATTGCTTCTAGTTACAGTTCCGAGCTACGCGCAGAAATCTGCATCTACAGGGGAGCAAACCGTTCCCGCCTATGTTCTTGTCCGGCGGCTCTCAGATGCCGACGTTGCCAAGAAACGAGAGGGTGGCTTCTTTACAGGGCTGCCGGATATCTCCTCAGACCCCGTGGCAGGTCAGGGCTTTGGACTACGCGGAAACTACTACAATAATGGCAAACGCAGCGACCCACTCTTTGCCTACACCCCCTACCGTGAGAAATTAACGGTCAATGCCCAGTTCACCACCGGGCAGGCACGGGAGCTCGTTCTCTCCTATGATAGGCCCTACATCAATGGGTCTCGCTGGCGTGTTAAAGTGGATTTCAAAGCCCGCCAAGACCCGACGAACCTCTATTTTGGCATCACTCAGGCGACTCTAGGGAACCTCACACTTCCCACGGCGGGGCCGGGGGGGGCGACCTACCCCACGTTCTCGGAGTACGAAAAAGCTCGCAAGACCCTCCGTGACGG
>JANNDD010000659.1:0-8314 GCA_031387365.1 Armatimonas sp.
AGAGTTCGCAGCGGAAACGAACTCTCCCGTCGCGGTCTTGCCGGATGATCCCAGCCGCTAGGAGCCGGTAGTAGGTGCTCTGGTCGCTGTTGGGCTTTCCGGCAAGTAGTCCCTTGATGTACTCAAGAACTGCGGGCAGGCTGGAGACCGAGACCAGAATGCGCTTGAGGTGATCCCCAAACGGGCCATCGTCGCGGGTGGCGCTCTCCAGCAGGCCTGCAAAGTCCAGCTTGCCGGTCGCCAGGGAGTCCAAGGCCCGGCGCGTCAGAAACGGCTGCCCTGCGATCAGCTCTTGGAGTTTTTCTACTTCCTGGTAGCTGCGCAGTGGCGAGCCGTAGCGCCCGTTGAGATCCACCATCTGCTGGGTGTTGAAGTCCTCCAGCTCGATGCGCCGCCCCACGTTAAACGGCGACTGGTTCAGGTCCTGGATAAACAGATGCGCCTCCGTAGCGTAGGAGATCACCACCGTCAGCTTGCTCCAGGGGCCGTCGGGCTCGATCGAGCGGGAGTTGTGCCAAGAGCGCACCAGCCCAAAGAAGTCGCTGGCAAACGGCGCGAGAAAGAGCTTGTCCACCTCGTCCATGAACCAGACCAGGTGCTCGTCCTGCTCCTCGATCAGGGCACGCAGAAACGCCTCCATGTTGAGATTCGCCCCGAAGAGGTCCAGCCACTCGTTCTCAAAGTCGTACTTGAACTTGAGCTGACGGGCAAGCGTGGCGGCCACTAATTTGTAGAACGTCTCCTCATTGTTCATCTGGCTCATGTTGAGCTTTTGAAAGTCGGTCATCCCGATGCGCCAGCCACGGTCGCGGGCGTGCTTGTTGCCCTGGGCCAGCAGGCTGGTCTTGCCCATCTGCCGAGCGCCGCGCACCAGCAAGATGCTCTCGTGGTTGTCCAGCGCGTTGAAGAACTCCGGGTCGGTGGCGCGAGCGATGTAGAACGGGGAGCCAGGAGGCACCGCGCCGCCGACGGGCTCTAGCTTGATCTCCTCTTGGCGGGGTTTGAGCGGCTCATGAATGGCGGAAAGCAATTCGACCACGAGCCGTGCATCGTCGCCCTCGCCGTGCCACTCGAAGTAGTTGAGCGGCTTGATGATCGAGGCAATGACCCCATCGAGCGCTTCCTCGCTGCCGATCTTGACGGGTAGCAGGGCGGGCTTGCCGGTCTTGGCGAACTGGTCGTGGGCGGTCTCCATCTCGTACTCAAGCATCTCGGACTGCATGGCCTTGGGGGAGACAATGGCGACCACGGCATCGGCGGCGCGGATCTTGTCCTCGATGGCCCGTGCCCACTCGACCCCGATCTTGAGGTGCTGGTCTACAAAGACCTCGTGGCCGTTCTCGATTAGGTGCCGCTCTAGGAGCTTCAGGACTTTCTCATCCTCGGGCAGGTTGCGCTTATAGAGGAGCACGACCTTCTGGCTCGGAATCCCCGATGTCGGGCGGGTGACACTGGCGGGCTTTGCCGCGTTGCCAAAGCCGTCGCCGTGGAGGCTGAAGAGCTGAATCTGGAGATCGTGCTTGGCGGTCCCATCGCCCAAGAGATGCAGGCGCGGCTTCCAGTCGTCGAACTGGCTCAGGACGAGAGCGTACTGTGCGGAGAGGAGGATATGGCCGGTGTCGCCAAAGCCCATGACGCGGCTGGCGGTGTTGATGCCCTCCCCGACCACGTTCTCGCTCCCCGTGATATCGAGCTGCTTCTGCACGAGGCCGCTGTGAATCCCCATGCGTACGGGCACCCCGATCAGAGCTTTCTGGATCTCGATAGCGCACTGGGCGGCGGCGAGAACATCGACGAAGAAAAGCAGGGCCATCCCATCGCCGGTGGGGATGGGCAGGACGGCACCGTCGGTCTTGGCGCGCTGGAAGGCACTGCTGGCAGTGACGGCGGCGTTGAGCTGCTCCAGGAGACGGCCCTGGGTGGACGTGGACTCCTTTGAGTAGCCGACCACATCGAGAAAGAGCACATGGGCGATCTGGGCGGCGCGTATCGGTTCGGTCATGGTCATAGTATAGAAACCTCTGCGTCACCATTGCGTGACGGTGGGGAGCTTGCGTGACGGAATCTCGGTCAAGGCGTTACAGCCCTGCTGGCTCAGGGAGCTTGAGGAGCCCCCGCGCTTCCTTGCCGATGGTGAGCCACTGCGCGTCCACATTGATGGGTCTATCGGAGAACCCTTTGTAGGCAACGCTCGCCTTCTCGTAGGCCGCCTTGCCCTCTGCAACTTTACCCAGCTTGGCATAGACACACGACAGGTAGAGGTTGACCAAAACAAGCGTTTCTTTATTCGGTGTATCCATCTCCAGTGGCTCTTTTCGGAATTGCGCAAGCGCTTCCTGGTACTCCCCAAGGCGGTAGAGCCCGACCGCTGAGTTGAAGGCGATGAACTCAGATCTCTTAAGCTCGGGGCGACAACGCTCTGCGAGGCGGCGGCAGGCGGCGGGATCGATGGTTACCTCGGGAGTTATTGAACACGTGGCAAGAAAAAGGGCGGTCTCTTCGACGCTTGCTCCCTTGGTATATTCCAAAATCTCGTTACAGAGCTGCTGGTAGCCTTTGGTATCCCCGGCAAGTAGGAATGCGCTGGCGGCATTGAGACAATCGTCGGAGGTTTTCGTCTGGCGGCAGAGAGTGAGGTAGGCTTTGGCGGCTCGTGCGTAGTCCTTTAGGTCCGTGGCCTCTCTCGCGGTTCGTCGGGCGGCCTGCAACTCTGGGGCGAGGAGTGCCTGTTGGTAGCGCTGTTTGACATCGGTATCGTCGGGGTAGCGTGCCAGGAACTTGGTGATTAGCGGCTTATCCACCCGCTCTGCTTCCTGCATCTGGAGCACCTGCTTGAGGATCTTGCTGTCCTCGGTCTGGGCGATCTGCGTTGCGGTTGCAGCCCGCCAGAGGAGGATGCGTCCATCGGCATCGCCACTGACGAGCGTGTTGCCATCCGGGCTGAAGGCGACGGACTGAACCCAGTTCTTGTGGCCGTAGAGCGTGCGTAGCTCACGGCCCGTGACCGTGTCCCAGAGCTTGACGGTCTGATCCCAGCAACCCGACGCGAGCGTCGTGCCATCCGGAGAGAAGGCAAGTCCTCCCACGATAAAGGCGGAGTGACCGAGTAGGGAATGCAGGACAGGATAGGTTGGCTTGGTGGTGTCCAGTAGCTCCACGCGGCCCTTCGACGAGCCCACGGCCAGCCGCTTGCCGTCCGGTGAGAACGCGAGGGCAGTGGGCGGGACATTGATGGTATCGTGGCGGTAGGTGAGTGCCCAGTCGTTGCCTTTTTTCTGGTAGAAACTCAGCGTTCCGTCGAAGCAGGCAATCGCGAGGGTCTTGCCATCGGCTGAGAAGCAAATGTCGTAGATATTGTCATTGAAGCCCGTGAGAGTCTGTACTTCCTTGCCTGTCGAGGCATCAAGCACAGCAACCGTACGTACAAACTGCTCCGGGGAGCCGGAACGATTGCCAAAGCCAAGCACGACACTCTTGCCATCCGGGGCGTAGGTAAAACAAGATAAACTGTTGAAGCCGTGCCCGGTCCAGTTAAGGCCTTGCCCATTCCCGATCACCTGCTTCTTACCGGTGGCACGGTCATAAGTGACCAGTATGTCGCCCATGGAGAGCCCTGCTAGCACGGATCGCCCATCGGGGGTGAAGCGGGCGTAGGCGATGGGAGCGAGCTGAATGAATTTTTGTGAACCCTGTTTTGAGGCAATGGCTTTGACCATATCCTCGTTGGTCGCGGTGGGAGGAAGTTTCAGAGCGGCCTTCATGTCTGCGCCGCTAACGATATCGGGCAGCTTACTGAGATAGCGCTCCTGGGTGCCCCCCTGTACCGAGATACCCAGCTCAACCAGATCGAAGTTCGCGACCAGAAGTGTCTTGCTGTCTGCGGAAAACTGCTGAGAGAGGATGGGAAAATTCACCCTTGGACCGCGCTTTAGGTCTACCATCGCGACCGGTCCCGCTTTGGTTTGCACGACGCGGGGCGAGTCCTTCAGTGACCACAGACGCAGACCGCCCTCCTCATCGGCACTCAGGAGGTGGGAATCGTCGGGGGAGAAGCTCAGGTAGGAGACGCTTGTGGTCTGCCCCTTGAAAGAACGGAGCAGAGTGCCTTTCTGTGCATCCCAGACACGGATCGCACCGTCTTCCCCCGAGGTCGCCAGCCGTTTGCCGTCGTGGGAGAAAGTGACCGCCATAACACTGACCGCGTGGGCATCGATCTTGAGAAGGCCTTTGTTGCTCTTGACGTCCCAGATGATTACCTTGCCCGTATTATCCGGCGTCGCGGCACGGCTTCCTTCGGGCGAGAGTACCATACTTTGCCCCTCCCCCACGGCCCAACGCGGGTCTGAGAAATCCCATATCCCACCAGCATCGCGGGTTTTCCCCAGGTGCTGGCTATCTCGCAACACGGTATCGGCATTGGGGAGGGCTTTCGGAGTGTTAACGGGGAGGAGCAGACACTCCGTGAAATATCGGCAGGCGATGCGTGGGTTCGGCCCGGATGTCACAAGCAGGCTCTGGGGACGGGCGACATAATAGGTAGCGTCCAGTGCAAAGAAGGGGACGCGATGGAGGAGCGTGCCTGTTTCCTGGTTCCAGACGAGCCAGCGTCCTCCCTTGGCATCCACGGCGGCGATATTGTCGCCCTCCGGCGCGACCGTGAGCCAGCCAATCGCGTTGGGCTTCTCGTCCACGATGAGCCACTTGGTCACACGCTGGCTGGCAATATCCACCACGGCGACCTTGCCTTCCGTCGTTCCGACAAACGCAACATCGCCTTTGGGCGAGAGGGCATACGCATTGGGGCTGGCGCTCGGCACCAGCTTGCTCAAGGCAATGGTCTTGCTGGGCGTTGTCTGGTTGGCCGCGTAATATGTGAGAATCCCGCCTAGGTTGAGCGTCCAGAGCGAGCCGTCTGCCAGGAAAGCACTGCCCCTTATGGGGGAGCCCGACGCGGGGAAGTCCAGACAATCACCGCCACACTGGTTGAGCTGAGTCCACTGGTAGCGCCACGCAAACGAGTTGGTCGTGAAGGAGTCAGGCTGGTAGTCGCCGAGCAATGAGCGCACCGCTCCCGCTGAGCCGTCTGCTGTCTCCCACATTTGTGCGGCCAGCTGTAAGTTCGCATTAGCGAAGTAGCGCTCTGCTAATACCTTGGCTTTAGCCGTGTTCTGTGCATTGAGCTTTGCCGTGCCTCGCTCCTTGATTGCCCAGCCGGTTAGCCCTGCCATACCCAAAAACACCACACTGCTTAGTGCGGCGGTACGCAAAATACCGCGCCGATAGGCTTCTTTCTGCCGCCCCAGCTCTGCGTCCGGCATGTGCGACAAGACCCAGTTCTTGTCAAACACGTGGTCATAGATCCGGTTGCGAATCACCAGATAGTCTTTGTCCAGCTTACACGCGCCCGACAGCCGCAAGACGCCACAAAGCGGGTTGGTCTCATCGTCACGAACCCGCTTGCCCGAGCGAACTTTGCCATACAAGTCCAGCAAGCTCGCCAAGTCCACTTCACTCTTAAGCAGACGATTGCGAACAAAGCTGATATTGTCGTCACTCTCTTGAGCAGACTTTGCCAAGAACAGTCCATCACAGAGCTGATCAACTGAAACACCTGGCTCCTCGACAACCGCGCGGCAAAGGCGTTGCGTGAGATACGGTTGGCCACCTGTCCAGTGTAAGATCCGATCCAGCGTCGGCTTTCCGCCAAGTAAGTGCTCCGCCAGCGGTGCAGCCTCACTAGGCGTAAAGTCGCGCAGCTCAATGCGCCGCCCGACATTGAAGGGCGACATGCGCGTGTCACTAATCAGATCAGCGGGAGTGGCGGCTCCGACAAGGCAGAACGTCAATCGCTTGTAAACGTCGTCCTGTGTTCGGCTGTTGTAGCAAGCCCGAACAGCGGCGAAGAACTCATCGGCGGGAAACGAGAGCGAGCGAACGGCGTCGATCTCATCAATAAAGATAACAATCTTGGAATCGAGCTTCTCCAGCATAATCTCGCGAAGCGCGGTGAAGAAGCGTTGGACGGGTGGCAGGTGGGTATGAGTGCGCCAGAAGGTGAGTAGCTCGGTGCGGCACTCTAGCTCGCGGCCGGTCTCGACTAAGAGCCCGGCGTACCACTGCTCGACCGTGACGTTTTGTGCGCCGATGCGGGTTAAATCTAAGAACGCGGTTTGCACGCCCGCCGCTTCGAGTTTGCCAATAGTTCGCACAGAGAGACTGGACTTTCCCATCTGTCTTGAGTTGAGCACGAAGCAGTAGTCACCGGCGAGCAGGGCAGAGAGTAAGTCTGTATCGGCTCTACGCTCGACATAGCTGGCTGCGTTGGCGGGAACCGTGCCGCCCGTGACGAAGAAATTCGGTGCCGTGCTCATGAACTGCGCTTCCCTTTTGGCCGACCTTGCAGGAGTCCGGACTCTCTATCGTGAACTGAGGATACGTGCATAGTACCCTCATTATAGAAACCACTCCGTCACCGTTGCGTGACGCGCGGTGGGCTGCGTGACGGAATTAGTACCCGTGCGACTCACCATGAGGCTCTTTGGGGGCTTTTCCGTCACGAGAGACGGTGTCAGCGTTCCGGGCCTGCACCTGCGGGAGGGAGAGCGCCTCTTGACCTATCTTGCGCTTCATCACAGCACCCCGATGACCTACCGGACACTCGCGGGGCTCTTCTGGCCCTCCGAAGCACGCAACGAGTCCGGGGAGTTCCCCTCGACGCGCCAGGTGATCTACTCGCTTCGCCAGCACCTCGGCGACGATGCCGGGATGCTGACCAGTGTCGGCAAAGGGGTCGTTCAGCTCAACCTCGACGGCGTTGACTGCGACCTGCTCGCCTTCGATACCCATGCCGTCAGCCCCGAGCCGCAGGACTGGCAAAAAGCGCTCGTGCTCGCCGAAGCGCCACTCTTGGAGGGCTGGAGCGAGGTCTGGGTGGTCGAGGCACGCCAGCGACGGGCACGGATCGCGCAGCGCCTGCGAGAGCGTACCAGCGCCACCTCACCCACGGAAACCGTGGCCCTAGAAACTACAGGCGGGGCCGTGCTTCCTGGCTCACGCTTCTATATCGAGCGGCCCGCCGATAGGGAGTTTGCTGAGGCCATCGCCCGCCGCGATAGCATCGTGCTGGTCAAAGGCCCCCGCCAGATCGGAAAGACCAGCCTGCTGGCACGCGGACTGGAGCAGGCACGCCAGCAGGGAACCCGTGTGGTGCTCACCGACATTCAAGCGCTCCCCGAGACCTGCCTCGCCACTCCGGATGTCTTCTTTCGCTTCCTCGCCCGCACCCTTGCGCTGGAGCTGGAGATTCCCTTCCACCCCGCCGACGACTGGCCCGAGGATCTACCGCCCCAGACTAACCTGGAGATGTTCTTACAGAGCCGTATTCTCGCCGCCGATCCGTCGCCGGTGATCTGGGCGCTCGACGAGACCGACCGCCTCTTGAGCAGTCCCTTTGCCTCGGATATCTTCGGGATCTTTCGCTCCTGGCACAACAGGCGTGCCCTCAAGCCCACGAGCTCCTGGTCGCGCTTGACCCTGGCCATCGGCTACGCCACCGAGGCGCATCTCTTTATCTTGGATGCCAACCAGTCGCCCTTCAATGTGGGAACCCGTGCCACCCTCTCCGATTTCACGCTCAGCCAGCTTGCCGAGCTCAACCAGCGCTACGGCTCCCCCCTGGCAACACAGAGCTCCCTGGAGCGCGTCCATGCTCTCACCGCCGGGCATCCCTATCTCACGCGCTGCTGCCTCGATGCGCTCACGAGCCGCACAGCAACGCTGGAGCATTTAGAGAGCGAGGGTAGCCGCGACGAAGGCCCGTTTGGGGATCACCTGCGGCGTTTTCTCAGTGGGGTGCACGCGAGCCCGGAGCTCGCCGCCTCGCTCCGAACTCTGCTTAGCGGTACCCCCCGCGTGCCAATTGACCACTTCTACCGGCTCCGAAGCGCAGGAATCATCGCTGGAGAGTCCGCCGATGCGGTATCGCTCCGCTGTCGTCTCTACCAAGACTACTTCGCCAGACACTTAAATTCCTGAGTCCCTGGGTCACAAAACCGACCGTTTACCTGGTACACCTGGCGCGAACCGGGAGGGGAAGGAGGAGATTTCGGCTCTCCGGTAGCGCTCCCTCGTGGGAGTGTTCATGAAACTCGTTCAGAAAATCTACGTACCAAATGCCCGTCGAGTACATGGGTATCGTGGTACGGTCATTTCGTCGTCTTGGCCCTCCTAATCGCGCCTTCCAAACTTGGCGTTCAGGGCCTCAGTGATGACGGTGGTGATGCTCGTATCGTGTCGCTTGGCCTCTGCGACCCAG
>JANNDD010000671.1:0-7058 GCA_031387365.1 Armatimonas sp.
TCACCGTCTCCGTGGGTACTTGCCAGACGTGTTCGGCCAGATAGGGTTTAAAACCTAGCTCGGTGTTGATCTTGAGCATCGCCTCATTGCTATCAGCGTTCTCCGTACGGACAATCGTGACATTGGGGCGCTCGGCCTGGAGCTTCTTGAGCAGCTCGGCTTTCAGCCAGCGGCCTAGGCGCTTGCCCCGGTACTGCGGCCAGACGGCGGTGATTCCCTGGTGTGCAAATGTGGGCTTGTGTGGGTTCCACAGCAGCTCGGTAAAGCCTGCGATCTTTCCCGTTTCATTATCTCGGACATACTGACTCCAGCGCTCGACACCGCGCTTGGCGCGCGACTCTTCCTGCTGGCGAAGCTGCTCCAGTGTCAGCTTGAAGTCGTCTACTTGCAGCTCGCCACGTGGGACGGTGTTGAAGATTTCAAAGAGCTGGAGAATCTCCTCGATACTTTCCTCAGGATACGGCCCCTCCCAGAGCCCCGGTGTAAAGCCCGCAGCCAGATCGCCTGTCCAGGTGTCGAGAAGCCCATGGGGAATCTCCGAGAGCTTGAGCTGATTGACGTGTGACTCCAGCCCGACACTCGCTCCGATACGCGTCAGAAACGCCTCGCCAGAAGGAACCGTACTAGACGTATCGGTCATGAGCAGCGTCCGGCCCTCTTTTTCGGCAACAGCTAGGATCTCTTTGAGCAACTGTTTCCCGATTCCCTGCTGCCGCGCTTCGGGCAGCAGTTTGATGGAAAACTGTGCCAGGTGCTGGTTCTCATCGGTGCGCATCACCCCAAGATCGGCGGTTCCAAGGGTCTTCCCTTCACACTCAACCACCCAGACCCAGACATCCACGAATGTGGGAATGCTCCGAAGCTGCCCCAGGGTGTCCTCCAGCTTGGGAGCGGGATCGTCGGGGACACGCTCGGCCGCGAGCGCCACGCGGAGTGCGTGCGATACCTGCGCGTCGCCGTCGGAGATGTTTCGGATATCAATTTGTCGGATGGTGATTTCGCTCATAACGGGTTCCTCGTGCAAAAGATACCTCAGAAGGCTTCTTGGTTACCACAGAGGCCACAGTGATTTTTTCGGGCGAGTGAACTTTCCACAGACCTCATGAGTTTTCTTCATGAGCGGCAACCAAAACCTAAAAATTTCGCTTTATCTCAACTCGTTTCACGTGAGGACTACACAATGGTTTCAACAAAAGCACTTTGTCACACACTAAGCTACGGTTTATTGTTTTTAGCAGGATCAATCTCGACAGCACATGCTAGTTTAATGGATGTAACCGTCACCATTCGGAATCTAGCTCCCGCAAACAGTATTAGTTTTGCCCCCTTGCGACTTGGATTTGGCAACGGTACTTTTGATTCCTTCAACATTGGCACCACAGCGGGTGCCGCTATCATTTCCGTCGCCGAAGGTGGCAGTGGTTCAGACTGGTTCCCAGCCTTCGCTCTTGCTGACCCCGGTTCCGTGCGTGGCTCTGTAGGGGGAGCACTGCTCCCTGGGCAAACCGCCTCAAATACGTTCACTTTCGACACGGGATCTGCCGGCAATCGCTTCTTCACCTTCGCCAATATGGTGATTCCAAGCAACGACTTGTTCCTGGGCAACGATAACCCCATGGCCTTCCCACTCTTCAACCCGGATGGCAGTTTGGCAATTACCACAATTACTCAGACGGCGGGGCAAATCTGGGATGCAAACTCCGAGATCGCAGATGCTCTTGCTGCTGCCTTTCTCGTTGGAGGTAACAACAGCTTGAGGACTCCCGAAAATGGTTTGGTCGCCTTTGACCGAAGCGAGCTCAGCGCCTACAACGGGCTACAAACAGCGGCAGGATATTTCTTCGACAGCACGCTTCTGCCAAGCAACGCTCAGAACATCTACCAAATCTCCTTCTCGTCATCCGCGGCGGCACCCGAGCCAAGCACTTTGCTTCTACTAACAACGGCGCTTGGACTCGTAGGACTCAAGCGTGGCCGCTCGCTACTGCGGAAGCCTTCCTAAATATTAAAACTCCTGAGGGAAATGAACTTTTTACTCCCCTCAGGAGTTACTACTCTAGTGAGAGCGCTCTTTGCACACCTACCTTGGCGACGAAAAACACAGCTTCTCTCTCCCGAGGAGTTTGCATCGCACTGCCAGGAGTACACGGCGGATCTTCTTCGGCTCGCACGTCGGCTGACACGCGGCAACGAAGACCCCGCACAAGACCTGGTGCAAGACGCTCTGATTCGTGCTTTTGAAGCGTATCTGCGCTGTGATTACGACGATAGAGGAAACTTGCGGGCGTATTTAATGCGCATTCTGACGAATCGTTTTTTAAGCCAGAAGCGACGGGATCGCTGGGATGCGGGCGTGGCCTTGGGAGACATCCCCCCGCCACAATCAGAGTCCGTAGAGGCATTTATTGTCTCCCAAACGCTGGATGAACCGCTGGAGCGTGCTCTGGCGACACTACCAGATGGTCTTCGGGCCGCAATTTTGTTGGTTGATATTGAAGGGCTAGAGTATAGTGAAGCGGCTCTGGCTCTGGGAATCCCCCTAGGAACGGTGCGCTCGCGGCTCTTTCGCGCACGTCAGATTCTCCATCAGGCACTCTTGCCTTGTGCCCTCGCCCAAGGATGGATTCCCGTGAAAGAAGTCATCAAATGAGTCCTTGCTGGCACATGAAAGCGCTGCTCACCGCGCGCGCAGATCAGAGACTCTCCGGTCTTATAAAAAGCTATGTCGAGCTGCATCTCTCGCAGTGCGCTCAGTGCCGCGCCGCACTAGAGTCTCTGCTCGTGCTTCGTCAGCGTTTAATCGCACTACGCAACGCCCCCACATCTATAGAGGCGCTTTCTGCCGACCGCCAAGAGCGTGTCCAAGTCGCCTTCGCCGAGCTGCTCAAACGCCACAAAGACTCGCCGTAAGTTTACGGCGAGGGGCGGGTAAAATAGCCCCATGCTAAAAATAGGGATCGCGGGGCAGCGCGGGCTAGCGTTTCTGAAAGCCTTTCGGACGCTTCCCCATGTCGAAGTCACGGCGCTATGCGATACGAACCCCGACGTTCTGGAGCACAATGCCAGTGCGCATGCGATACCGGGGCGTTTCACAGAGTTCTCAGCCATGCTGGACTCGGTAGATGCTGTGGTAGTCTCGACGCCGATGCAGTGCCACGCGGAGCAGAGTTTTCTCGCGCTAGAGGCCAACAAGCACGTTCTCTCTGAGGTGAGCGCCTGCGTCACGCTCGATGAGTGTTGGCGACTCTTAGCGGCGGCGGAGCGGAGCCGCGCTGTCTACACGATGGCGGAGAACTACTGCTACCGCAAAGACGTGGTACTGATTCGCGAGCTGGTACAACAAGGGCTCTTTGGTGTGCCATATTTTGGCGAGGGCGAGTATCTTCACGAGATTCGGCACTACCACCACAACCCCGACGGCTCCCCGACTTGGCGCTCGGTCTACCAGGTGGGGCGGCGCGGCTGTACCTATGGAACACACTCCCTTGGCCCGGTGATGCAGTGGTTTCTCGCCGCCGATCCTACCGAGCGCATCGCCACAATAAGCTGTCACGGCACAGGAGTCCACACCGACCCCGAGCACCCGCACGATGATACCTGCTTAATGCTCGTGCAGCTGGCGAGTGGCAAGCTGATCAAAATCCGACTCGACATGCTCTCCAACCGCCCGCACCTGCCAAGCTACTACAGTCTCCAGGGAACCCTCGGCGTTTATGAAGCCTCACGCTTCCCTGGTCAGCCGGGACAAGTCTGGCTAGGTGCGAGCGAGGACGGTGCAGACCGCAAGTGGCAGCCCGTCACCGCGCTCTACGAACATCTCCCCGAAGACTGGCGCAACCCGCCCCCCGAAGCGCTTGCCGCAGGCCACGGCGGCGGCGACTATTTTGTGGCGCGTGATTTTGTCCGCGCCTGCCTTGGAGAAGCCGCGCCGAGCTGCGGTATCTACGACGCACTCGCCTGGACCGCGTGTGATATCCTCTCCGAGGTTTCGATTACCAACGGCGGCACCCCGCTACGCGTCCCCGACTTCCGCAACTTCAACGAAAAGCCTCTTATCTATGCCTGAACTCTCCCACCTGCGCATGCGCCGTGCGCAACTAACCGACCTCCCCACACTCAACTTGCCCGAGGGTTTTGTTCTGCGCTCTGTCACGGCCCATGACCTACCCGAGCTGGCGTGCCTGCTCTCGGCGGCGTTCCCGGAGCTGATCTGGACACCCAAGAAAACCCATGACGCGCTCTTTGCGGATCTGAGCGTGAAAGAAACTCTGGTACTGATCGAGGAAGCCACGGGCGTTTTTGCCGCCACGGCATCGGCGCGGCTCCAGTCCGAGCGTTTCCCCGGCGCGGGCTACCTGCACTGGATCGGGGCGCACCAGAGCTTTCGTGGCAAGGGTCTCGGGCGGCTTATCACCCTGGCGGCTCTCCATAAATTCCGCGAGATGGGCTGCACCAGCGCGGTTTTAGAGACGCAGGACTTTCGGGTTCCTGCCCTCCAGACCTATCTCAAGCTAGGTTTTGAACCGGAGCACTACGACGATACCCACGCCGCGCGCTGGGAGGCGATACTATCGGGGTGATCTATCCGAGTTCATCGGAGCGCCAGCTCCAGAATCAGCGGCAGGTGATCCGAGCCCGTCGCGCGACCCGCGTGGCGCCTCAGAACTCTAATTTCTTTCGAGACGAGACAGTGGTCAATCGGAATACGGATCGGGAGCTGCTCGGGCCACGTGAAGGCGATGCCACCGTCGCGCTCCGTGTCTCGCAGGCCTGAGTCGTGCTCTAGTTTTCGGAACAGATTGCTCCACGGCGTCGCATTGAGATCGCCCAGCAGCAGCTTCGGCCCCGGTTCGACTCTGATGCACTCGGCGACGGCGGCAAGCTGGCGTTTTTGCTCCCTCACCCACTTCGACCTCGCGGGCGGCCACGGGTGCGTGTAGAGCAGCGTTAGGGTTTGGTGAGTTGGCAAGCTCGCGCGCACCAACACCGAGCAGCGCGCCCCGGCCCCAAGATAGAGCGCCTCGCCCGTCATGGGCAGCTTGCTCCAGATGCCCAGCCCGAACCGATCCCCAGCGTTATTGCGCACAAAATACGGGTAGGTCTTCGTCAGCGGCTCCAGCGCCTTAAACCAGTCCGGTGTCAGCTCCGCCAGCGCCACAATATCCGGGTTCTCCTCAGCGATTTGCTTCAGAGCCCGCTCGTGCTGTGTATTCGTCACCAGCAAGTTGGCATGAAATACCTTCAGGCGCGTGGCGCTTGCGGGAATCGGCTCGGGCGTCGGGCGAACCAGATACGGCCAGAGAGTCGCGAGATTGACCAGAAAGAAAAACAGCGCCACTCCCGCCCAGCGGCGCTGCTTGCGCCAGAGAAACCAGCCAGCGAGTAGGGCGAACAGCCAAACATAGACCACGCGGAAGTGAGAGAACAGATCAAGCCCCCAGCTCCAGCGGCCACAAAAACCAAAAAGCGTCGCCACGCACAGCCCGCTCAGGAGCAAGCGCAAGGACACTTCCACAAACCTCTGCTTTTTACTCACGCCGCCAGTCACGGGGGAAGAAATGCTTAATAAACTGCTCTCCGGCATAGCGATCCGTCATTCCGGCGATGTAGTCTAGAACAATTAAAGCGCGGGTAGACGTCTCCATGGAGCTATCGGCGCGGCCATCCGGGATCTGCTCAGGGAACTCCATGTAGAGCCGAAAGAGCTGCTTGAGGAGCGCGGTGCCCTTGGAGAGCTCGGCCTTGGCGGCACTCTTGTGGACATAGACATTGGCGAACATGAAGTCTTTCAAGCGGTTGGTGACGGAGAGAAACGGCTCGCCCATCGTGACATAGGGCTTGTCAATCGAGCACTCCACCACGTTTTGAACCATGGTCGAGATGCGCTCGCCATGCGTGCGCCCCAGCACTTCGTAGACCTCGCTCGGGATGTCCTGGGGACGGAGTACGCCCGCCCGAAACGCGTCGTCAATATCGGCGTTGATGTAGGCCACTCTATCGCAGATACGCACGCACATCGCCTCCAGCGGGGGATCGTCCTCGCCCGGCGGCTCCGGCGCGGTATTATCAAAGAGATCGGCACGGCCCTTGGAGTGCTTCACAATCCCCATCCGCACCTCGTGCGTCAGGTTCAGCCCCTGGCCGTTTTTCTCTAAAACATCCACGACCCGCAGGCTCTGCTCGTAGTGTAAAAAGTGCATCTCGGGAGCGTACTCACGCACCACTTCATCCAGGGCCTGCTCTCCCTCATGGCCAAACGGCGGATGCCCCAGATCGTGTGCCAGCGCAATGGCCTCCGCAAGATCGTCGTTGAGCCGTAGCGCCCGCGCCACGGTCCGGCTGATCTGTGCTACTTCGAGCGTGTGGGTTAAGCGCGTTCGATAGTGGTCCTCTTCGGGATCGAGAAAGACCTGGGTCTTGTGCTTGAGGCGCCGAAATGCCTTGGAGTGCAGCACGCGATCACGGTCGCGCTGGAACACCGTGCGAATCGGGTCGGGTTCCTCAGGCCGCAGCCGCCCCCGGGAGTCCGCTGATTTGGTGGCAAACTCCGAAAGAAACTCCCGCTCCCACTGCTCTGTCCGCTCGCGAATCGTCATGGAAAATCAACCTCTTTTTTGCATAGTACCCCAGCCTGATACAATACGATCATGCCCGTAGCCGAACGTGCCTCCGTGCTCACCGAGAGACTGACTCCCGATCAGTACCTGGTTCAGGAGCGCCTTGCAGAAGCCAAGAGCGAGTATATTGATGGAGAGTTGCTCCCCATGCCTGGTGTTTCTATTGAACATGATCGGATAGTTCGTAGCATTTTGCGATCCCTGGAAAATCAGCTTTCCGCAGAAAGTTGCGAACCGATGACCTCCGATGTGCGTGTCCAGCTTTCAGGTAGCCGCTATGTCTATCCTGATTTAACGGTGGTTTGTGGCACGCCCGTCTTCACGGACTCAGAAGTGGACACGCTTGTCAATCCCACGGCTATTTTTGGAGTTCTCTCCAACTCGACGCTAAACTACGACTTAGGTGAAAAAGCCCGCCTCTACCGCCAGCGTGAGTCGCTT
>JANNDD010000678.1:0-17332 GCA_031387365.1 Armatimonas sp.
GGTCTGGGAGGCAGTGGCGATGATCGGCTCCAACACCCGCGACTACAAAAGAGACACGGGTGAGAGCCTCTACCGCCGCTCGATGTACACGATCTGGAAGCGCGCCGCCCCGCCCGCCTCGATGGAGCTCTTCAACGCCCCCAACCGCGAGACCTGCGTCGTCAAGCGCGAGCGCACCAACACGCCTCTCCAAGCATTAGTGACGCTCAATGATGTCCAGTTCGTCGAAGCCGCACGGCACCTCGCCACCCGCGCCCTCAAGAGCGGCAATACGCTGGACTTCATCGCCCGCCGACTCCTCGCCCGCCCGCTCACCGCCACCGAGCGCGTGATTGTAGAGACGAGCCTAGAGGAGCTGAAAAAGCACTACGATGCCAATCCTAAAGAAGCGCGTGAGCTGATCAACTTCGGCGAGTCCAAGCCTGACCCAAGCCTCAACACCAGCCAGCTCGCCGCCTGGACCATGCTCGCCAACCAAATGTTGAATCTTGACGAGGTGCTCAACAAATGACATTAGTAACGGTGGATTCCAGCATGCTCCACGCCGTTGGCTATGACGAAGAGGCGAAGGAGCTAGAGGCGGTCTTCGCTAGCGGAAAAGTCTATCGCTACGAAGGCGTGCCCAAAGAAGTCTATGAGGAGCTTCTCGCCTCCGACTCCAAAGGCTCGTTTATGCGCAATGCGATTATTGACTGCTACCCCGACTATCCCGTGCGCACCAAACGCGGGAGATACTAAACGCTTATGCCCGTCGACGCTATCCTCTACGTCCAGGTTCCAAAAACGACCACTCCACACGACTGGCAGCGATGGCGAGATGGGTTCCTAGAGCGTTTCCCGAGATTCACTGATCTAGGGCAGGATATTCTTGTGCCTGATTGGAATGTGATGGATGAGCCCGTGGTACAAACAGAAAACGGCTGGGAAGTTATCTGGGAGGTTTTTCCTAGAAGTGTATTCCTTCAGATGTACTATGGAATGGGAGCGTATTATGGGCCAGGTTACGAGCGCGGATATTTACCCAACTATATTGAGTATGCTCAGTGGCTAGAGATAAATATTCCTGAAAGTTGTGTCTGGTACGGAAATGATAGCGGGTCAGCAGCTTCCATTTTTAACAATTTTGCTCGTGCTCTACTGCTATCGTATTTTCATAGTGTCGGCTATCAGCCTTATGATGCGAAAAAGGAAGATAAGAAATCCTGGGAACCGGCTCAGGCAGAGTGCTGGCGGCTTTGGATGGTGGAGCAGGAGCGGGTTTTGCGGGAAGTGAGAGAGCACGATGGCCTACAGTAAGTTCACTATAGAGATTCTTCTGGATCGTTTTGGGATTCAGTTGCAGGGCTGCGTCGGGTTGTTCGCCGGTGCGCCTTCTGTTTCTATTCGTCCCTGGCTCAAAGAGACTCTGGAGCAGAACTTGCCGCTTGCCTCCGCGATTCGTACTGAAAAAGCGCGGTCTGAGCTAATTGTGATGCCGGTTTTACTGGAAGTGTGGAATCATTTCGACCGAAAGATCAGTTTGTTCTCGGGTCTTGACTTCCCCGTGGATCGAAAGCTTGGACTCGATGGGTTCTGTGACTATTTGATTGGCCTATCTTCAGAGCAGGTAGTCGTTCGCGCACCAGTGGTCGCCCTGGTCGAGACAAAAAAAGACGATCCCAACGAAGGTCTGGCGCAGTGCATCGCTGAGATGGTTGGGGCGCAACATTTTAATCAAAAACAAAACGAGACTCTCTCGACGATCTACGGTGTTGCGACTTCGGGAACGGCTTGGCGTTTTCTAAAATTGACAGAATCGGTTGTTGAGATGGATATGAGCGACTACTATATCTCCGATGTAGAAAAAATCATTGGTATCCTATGTTACATGGTTCAATCAGGATTGACTGAGCAGAAAAATGGCGTACAGTAAGTTCACGGTGGCGGGGTTGGAGGAGCGCTTTGGCGTGGAGATTCGCGTGGTCGAGGACCTCGTGGGGGCGTATTCTGCCGTCCAGCCATCGGAGCTTTTGCGATCTATCCTGCATCGGAACTTGCCGTTGGCGCTCCCGAGTGGCTCGGAGAAGGCGCGCTCGGAGTGGATTGTGGCACCGATTCTGGCTGAAGTGCGGGAGCTTCTGGGGGAGCGCATCAGTATTCACTCGGGCGTCGAGTTTGTGGTGGATCGCAAGCATGGCCTCGATGGCTTCTGCGACTTTCTCATCGCGAGTCACTTTGTCGTAGCGACAGCGGAGAGCAACCTCTGCGCCGAACTTCCACGGTGCATCGCCACGATGATCGCGGCGCGGCTCTTTAACGAGCGGGACGGAAAGCCCGAGCGCGTGATCTATGGCTGTGTCACGACGGGAAGCGCGTGGCTGTTTCTGAAGCTTGCGGATGAGAAAACTGTCTTGGTGGACCAGCTTGAGTACCCGATTCGCGAGCTGGATCGCTTAGTGGGGATTCTGGTTGGGATGCTCCGTGAGGCGCACAATGGCCTTTAGCGACTATAAAAATATCTCACAGACACAGAAAGAGTTTGGGATTACCTACCGCGAGGAGCGTTTTCTCTTCGCGGAGCCGGTTCTGCCGCCTGAGGCATTTTTGCGCGACTTAGAATTTAGTCGCGCGAATATGGATATTTTTACGTCGGAGGCATCGCGCACCGAGCTGGTGATCTCGCCGCTACTCCGGGAGGCTTACAAGCGGTTTTACGAGCGCTATGCCTTCTGGATTCAGAAGCCGCTGAACTACAGCGAGAAGCTCTCCGGGATTCCTGACTATCTGATTGCGACGAAATCGGCGCTGGGCAAGACGGTGCTGGAGACGCCGCTGGTGGTAGTGGTTGAGGCGAAGAAAAATGACTTCGAGCAGGGCTGGGGGCAGTGCCTGGCGGAGCTGATCGCGGCGCAGAAGCTCAATGACAACCCGAGCCTACCAGTCTTTGGCATCGTCACCGATGGCGAGCTGTGGAAGTTTGGGAAACTGATCGGAACGGAGTTTGTGCTGGAGACGACCAGCTACACGCTCACCGACTTGCCGGAGCTTTTTGGCGTACTGCTGCACATTTTGGAGACGGCTGACTGATGCCTCGGCTCTCGCGGCGTGGGGTTTTAGGCAGCGCGGTGCTGCTCGGGGGAGTGAGTGTTGCGGGCTGGCGCGTGTTGCGCAGGCGTCCACAGCCGCCGGAGGTGCGTGAGGCCCTTTTTGAGGGAGTTGTCTACGAGCGGGAGAATAGGCGGGCACCGCGCCCGATGGTGCTGCACTGGCTGAGCGTGGATCTGAGTGCGCAAGGAGTTCGGTTTCTTGCCACGCCCGGCAACCCTGAGGCAGCCATGCCTTTTGTGGGGAAGAAAACGACAGCATTTCTTAAAGAGCAGGGCTGCCAGATCGCGATCAATGGGGATTTTTTCATGCCCTGGTACTCGAGTACCATCTGGGACTACTACCCTAAGCCCGGCGACCCGGTGGCAACGCAGGGGGCGGCAGCTAGCGAGGGGGTGATCTACAACCGAAACGATGGTCACCTGCTCAAGACGACGCTCTGGATCAGCCAAGAAAATAAAGTGCAGGTGAGTATAGAGCCCCCGAAGTCTATCTGGAATGCTTGGGGAGGGCATCTGCTGTTGCTGGACGGAAGAGAAGAAAATACGGAGCTGAGCCCTCGTGTAGCCGTGGGACTGGTGGGAACAAAGCTACTGTTACTGGTTATTGATGGACGACAGAGTGGCTACAGCGAAGGCGCGACAGCCAAAGAGCTTGCAGATCTCTTGGTCGAACGAGGAGTGAGTGTTGCGATCCAGCTAGATGGCGGCGGGTCGGCGACGATGGTGGCGCAGGGGCGGGGGATTTTGAACTCTCCGATTGACTGTCGGATACCCGGACGAGAGCGGCATGTTGCTAACCACCTGGGGATTTTTGCAAAGAAGCTGACATAAAGAAATTGACTTGAGGCATAATAGAGTTATGAAGCACGATAAAGAACCGATTCATCCGCTTGTTGAAGAGTGGGTACGCCTGGAGACCCGGCGGCAGTTTCTGCGCAGCGGAGCCAACGCCCTCGGCATGGCCGCACTCTCCGCGCTGGGTGGCACGGCCTTCGCCGCACCGCAAGTGCCCCCCCGCCGGGCGGGGGCTGGGGGGCGGGTTGCTGTACCGGGAGCACTGCCCAAGCTGCACTTTGCGCCCAAGGCCAAGCACGTGATCTATCTGCACATGGTGGGCGGGCCGCCGCAGATGGATCTCTACGACTACAAGCCGGAGATGGTCAAGATGTACGATAAAGACCTCCCGGAATCTATCCGCAATGGCCAGCGCCTCACCACGATGACCAGTGGGCAGGCGCGCTTCCCGATTGCACCGAGCAAGTTCGCCTTCAAACAGCATGGCAAATCCGGTATGTGGGTGTCGGAGCTCTTGCCCAACACGGCAAAAATGGTGGACGACATGTGCTTCATTCGCTCGATGCACACGGAGGCCATCAACCACGAGCCCGCCATTACCTACATGCAGACGGGGAATCAAGTGACCGGGCGCCCCTGTCTTGGGGCCTGGACCAGCTACGGCTTGGGCTCGATGAACTCGGATCTGCCGACCTTTGTGGTGCTCGTGGCGCAGCCGAGCAACACAGATCAGGTGCAGGCGATCTCCGCGCGGCTCTGGCAGTCGGGTTACTTACCGGGCGAGCATGCCGCCTGCTCTTTCCGTGCCGCAGGCGATCCGATTCTCTACATCAATAATCCCCCTGGCGTGGATACCGGAGTCCGGCGGCAGACTCTTGATGGCCTGAAGGCGCTTAATCAGCTTAACTTTAAGACCGTCGGCGACGAGGAAACCCACACGCGCATCGCGCAGTACGAGCTGGCGTTTCGCATGCAGGCCAGTGTTCCCGAGCTGACAGACCTCAAAAATGAGCCCGCCAGTACCTACGAACTCTACGGTGAGGCGGCCAAAAAGCCCGGTAGCTTCGCCCACACCGCGCTCACGGCCCGCCGCATGGTCGAGCGTGGCGTCCGCTTTATCCAGGTCTATCTCAATAACTGGGACACCCACGCCAATGTCGCGGGCAGGCTTCCAAGCCAGTGTAAAGACATTGACCAGGCGTGTGCGGGATTAATCCAGGATCTCAAGAACCGTGGCCTCTTTGAGGAGACACTGATTATCTGGGGGGGGGAGTTTGGGCGGACGATCTACTCACAGGGAGGGCTCACCAAGGAAAACTACGGGCGCGATCACCACCCGCGCTGCTTCACGATGTGGATGGCGGGCGGCGGCTCCAAGCCCGGCACGATCTACGGCGAGACCGACGACTTCTCCTACAATATCGTCAAAGACCCCTGCGATGTCCACGACTTCCACGCCACGGTGCTGCATCTGCTGGGCATTGACCATGAGCGCTTCACGTATAAGTACCAGGGCCTGGATCAGAAGCTCACGGGAGTGGAGCCCGCGAAAGTGATCAAAGAACTCATGGCGTAGCGAGGGGCCGCCCACATAACGTGGGCGTCAATAGGCGTTCCGCCAAAAAGTCACTCCGCGACTGCCGAATCTCTCAGTCGCGGAGCGACATCCCAGCCGAAGGCTTTATGACGCCCACGTTCTGTGGGCGTATAATAACGCCATGAACGAGAGTAGCGCTCGCGTCACAAATGGCGGGTGGAGCTGGGCGAGTATGCTGCGATTATTAAGACTTCTCCGGCAGTGAAGTAAGCTTGTGGAGTCGGACGACCACGGACTTACTGGTGGGAGTCTTGGACTTATCGGCGTGGCTACGTAGGGGGATCAGGACATTGGCCTCGGGGAAGTAGGTCGCGCAGCAGCGGCGTGGGAGGGCATAGGGAACCAGCACGAACTTCTCAGCGCGGCGCTCCTCGCCCTCGAAGACACTGACAATATCCACAAGCTCGCCTTTGGTCAGGCCCGCTTGCGCTGCATCATCGGGGTGTACTAGTACGACGCGGCGACCACCGTAGATTCCCCGATAGCGGTCGTCGTTGCCGTAGATTGTGGTGTTGAACTGGTCGTGCGTGCGAATGGTCATCATGAGCCACTCGCCCGGAGGGAGCTGCCACTGAGGGATCGGGTGAACTGTGAAGTGCGCCTTGCCGCTGGCGGTGCAAAACTGACGCTCGCGGGGCGGGTTAGGCAAGACAAAACCGCCGGGGACACGCACGCGGGTGTTGAAGTCCTCAAAGCCGGGAACTACGGCGGCGATCTTCTCGCGGATACGGTCGTAGTCGCTCACAAAGCCCGACCAGTTATCGCCCAAGACGGCTTGTGCCAGCTCGGCCACAATGGCGGGCTCGCTTTTTAGCGCGGGCGAGGCGGGCTCCAGAGTCCCACGTGACGCATGCACATTACTGACCGAGTCCTCCACCGTCACAAACTGCTCGCCGCTGGTCTGCGTATCTCGTTCGGTGCGCCCCAGACAGGGCAGGATCAGCGCGGTCTCTCCCGTGACTAAGTGGCTCCGGTTGAGCTTGGTGGAGACCTGCACCGTGAGGCCGCACTGGCGTAGCGCCTCCGCGGTGACCTCCGTATCCGGGGTGGCGGAGAGGAAGTTGCCACCGAGCGCGAAGAAGACGCTCGCTTTGCCCGCAAGCATCGCATGAATCGCCTCGACGGTATCCAGTCCGTGCTTGCGAGGCGGGTTGAAGCCAAAGACTTGCCCTAGGCGATCTAGCCAGGTGTCGGGCATCTTCTCGTAGATTCCCATGGTTCGGTCGCCCTGCACATTGCTATGGCCGCGCACGCACAGCAGCCCACCGCCGCCCTTGCCGAGCATTCCCCGTAGGAGGACTAAGTTGACCAGATACTGAACATTGGCGACGCCGTTTTTGTGCTGGGTCAGCCCCATGGCCCAGCAGAGCACCAGCCGCTTGGCCTGGCTTGCCAGTGCGCCCGCCGCACGGATCTCCGCCTCGCTCACCCCGCAGCCGTCGGTGAGCTCCTGCCAGCTCGTGGCGTCTAAGTCTGTGCAGAAGGCTTCGTAGCCCCGCGTGTGCGCCGCGATAAACGCCTCATCTTGCGCCCCCGACTCAAGCACCGCTTTGCAGAGCCCTTTGAGGAGCGCCACGTCGCCATTGATGCGCACCGGCAGATGCAGGCAGGCCAGAGGGGTTGCCTGATCAAGCATTCCGAGCGGCTCCTGTGGGTGCGCGAAGGCCGTCAGTCCAGCCTCCGGGAGCGGGTTTACGGCGACGAGCTTCGCGCCGCGCCGCACGGCTTTTTGCAGGCTAGTGAGCATGCGCGGATGATTCGTGCCGGGGTTTTGCCCAAAGACAAAGATCGTGTCGGCGTTTTCTAGCTCGGCCAGTGTCACCGTGGACTTTCCCGAGCCGATACTCTCACCCAGGCCCACCCCCGAGGACTCATGGCACATATTGGAGCAGTCGGGTAGGTTATTCGTGCCAAAGCGCCGGACGAAAAGCTGGTAGAGAAAGGCCGCCTCGTTGCTGGCACGCCCCGAGGTGTAAAAAATCGCCTTATCGGGCGAGGCGAGTGCTTTGAGGTTCTCCGCGATGAGTGCGAACGCCTCATCCCAGGGGATAGGTGCGTAGTGGTTGCTGCCAGGGCGCAGCACGAGCGGCTCTGTGAGGCGACCCTGGCGGTCCAGCCACAGATCCGAGTGTTGCGCGAGCTCTTGCACGGAGTGCTGGGCAAAAAACTCCCGCCCTATGCGCTTTGTGGTGGCTTCACTGGCAATGGCCTTTGCCCCGTTCTCACAGAACTCAAAGCGGCTCCGGTGATCGGTGGGGTCAGGCCAGGCACACGAGGGGCAGTCGAAGCCCATTTTCTGGTTGACCGCGAGCCAGGTCTTGACTCCGCGTGCCCAGCCCTGCTCGCGGGTCATCGCCTCTGCCGACTTAAGCACGGCGTTTTTTCCCCCCGCGAAGTGCTTGGGCTCGCCAAGCGTTACCTGAGTCTCAATGGGTGGCTGCGCCGCCACTTTTTCTCGTTTAGACTGAGACAATGCGCCACTCTCCTGCGTAGATATTGAAGCGCTCGCCGCGCAAAAAGCCCACCAGAGTGATATCCGCGTCCTGGCACATCGCCATGGCCAGCGACGATGGTGCCCCGACTGCCACCAGTGCAGGAATCCCGGCCCGTGCGGCTTTCTGCACTAGCTCGTAGCTCACGCGGCCACTGACAAAAAGCAGGTGCTTGGTGAGGGGGAGTAAGCCTTGCTGGAGCGCCCATCCGACCACTTTATCCAGCGCATTGTGCCGCCCGATATCCTCACGCAAGCAGAGCAGAGCACCGTCGGCGGTGAACAGAGCCGCCGCATGGAGCCCCCCTGTGGCCTCGAAGACTTCCTGGGCCGTACGAACGCGCGCACTGAGCTGCGGGAAAATTGCTTGTGGAAACAGCGGCCCCCCCTTGCGCTGTGGCGGCTCCTCGGCCTGGGGAAGCGCACTGCGGCCACACACACCACAGGCCGCATGGGTAGGAAAGCGGCGTAGCGGTGGAGGAAGTGCCACACCCGGCGCGAGTGTTACCTCCCCCCCCCGAAGCTGGAGAATATCCGCACGTCGCTGAATCACCCCTTCGCCGTAGAGAAACCCGAGCACGAGTTCTTCGTCCTCACCCGGTGTCCGCATTGTCACGGAGAGAGCCTCCCCACTCACGCGTATGGTTAAAGGCTCCTCGACCGCCAGACAGTCCGCTCGGTGGGTTCGCTTCCCCGCCTCAATGTGGAGAATCTCGACTGCGCTCGTTCGCATGACCTGATTGTACCCAACAAAAAACTAGCCCCCGAACCTTTTTCATACATCACCACTTGGCCCACTGAAGTAGGCAGCTCCGATGGAAACTAATTTCGTCGGCAGACTTGGTGCACCCAATTATTTTCTGCGTCGCCGTGCAGCCACCAGTCCCACTCCTCCAAGAAAAGCCAATGCAAGAGTCCCTGGCTCGGGTGCGGAGGAGCTAATCATATTCCAACCAATTACGTCGAATCCTTGAATATCACGTGCAGTGATCGAGAGAAGCTCTCCTGGTGCGGCTGTCGGATCCATTACCCCAATCCCTAAGTTATCTTTCCAGTGACTCGCCTGTCGCCCATCGCCATCATAGGGCCCCGTCGAAAACAGAGCTAGGTTCGTCGTGCCTCCATCCAGTGAGAAAAATGGAGTTCCTCCCTGTGCCAGATCTAGCACTCTGGTTCCACTCACTAGCGTATCGGCGTTGGTGCTGTAGCGGTAGAGATCCAGAACTGAGAAAACCCGGAAAGGGTTTAAATCAGTTGCCGAGCCACCAGGGCCAAAGGTAGGACCGGAATAATAATCAACTGTGTCCACGCCACTGACAAACCCCATCGCATGCCCGATCTCATGGGTGGCTACCCCAATAAAATCGTAGAAGCTTCCTGTAATTCCATTTCCTGGATCGAAGTCCCAGGAGAAATTACTAGAAAACGAGATCGCTGCATCCTCGCCTGCCGCATTGCCTGCCAGTAGCCCCAGCGCTTTAGCATTGGCTCGGTTTACATCCAGAAACCGATTATTTCCAGAGCCGTTGTTGTCTAGGACACGTGTCCCGGTGGTATCACTCGTGACAAACTGAAGATTCGGCCCCGCTTGCAAACTCGCATTTGCCAGAGCATCATCTGTTGAGAGAGCATCTGCCACAAGGTTCGTTCGGACGGAGCTATACAAAGAACCGATGGTATTAGAACTCGCAGAGCCAAGAATCCCTACCCCTAACGACGGGTAATCAATGGTGATATTAATTGTCACATTGTCGTTGAAGAGGGCACTCCAGCGGTTTGCTCCTGTCTGAAAACCATTCCGAACATTGTTGTAGAGCGTAGGGTCTGTCCCTGCTAGCCCTGCAAGTGTTGCTCCATCAGTGAAGTTAAAAGTAAGTTGTGCCTGTGCTGGGGAGATAAAGATGAGACCAAGTGCAGCAAAAGATACCAGGTAGATTTTCTGTTTCATATCTTTCATTATTCCACAAAGTCTCTTCGATAATGAGCTTTTTTATGAATGATACTAAGGGCTAGGCGCGACTACGCCGCCGCAGAGAGTAGCCGCGAGCGACGGACAAAAAACAAAAAAAGCCCCGGCCTGCTGGCCGGGGCTTTTGTGTTTTTTCTTAGACCTCGGCGGTCTTGACTGTCTTGATGATTCGTGAAGCGACCTTGTAGGGATCAGCGGCGGAGTTGGGACGGCGGTCTTCCAGCCAGCCCTTCCAGCCCCTCTGAACAGCACCAATCGGGATGCGGATAGATGCGCCACGGTCGGAAATTCCGTAGGAGAACTTGTTCCATGGGGCGGTCTCGTGCTTGCCGGTCAGACGCAGGTGATTGTCCGGGCCGTAGACATCAATATGGGCCATGATGATGTCTTCCGGAGCGAATGCCTGACATATCTTGTCGTAGACATCCTTGCTGCCCGATGTGCGGAGCGCCGTGTTGGAGAAGTTGGCGTGCATTCCCGAGCCGTTCCAGTCGGTGTCGCCCAGCGGCTTGCAGTGCCAGTTCACCCAGATATCGTATTTTTCGCCGATACGCTCCAGCAAGTAGCGTGCGATCCATATCTGATCACCCGCCTCTTTGGCACCCTTGGCGAAGATCTGAAACTCCCACTGGCCTGTCGCGACCTCCGCGTTGATTCCCTCAACATTCAGCCCCGCCTGCAGACACTGCTCTAGGTGATCCTCTACAGTCGCACGGCCAAAGGCATTACGCGCACCGACGGAGCAGTAGTAGGGACCCTGGGGGCCTGGGTAGCCACGGTCGGGGAAGCCGAGCGGCTTATTGTTGCCCGAGTAGAGGAAGTACTCCTGCTCGAAGCCAAACCAGAAATCGTTGTCGTCGTCCTCGATCGTCGCACGGCCATTGGAGCGGTGCGGCATCCCGTAGGCATCGAGAACCTCGCACATCACCAGGTAGGCGGGAGTGCCTAGCTTGGAGCGCTCCGGGTCGGGGCAGATAAAGACGGGCTTGAGCTGGCAGTCCGACGAACCGCCTGGGGCCTGCTCCGTCGAGGAGCCATCGAAAGACCACATCTCACAGTCCTCTAGCTTGCCGCTGAAGTCTGTTTCGATCTTGGTCTTGCTACGCAGGCTCTGCATCGGCTGATAGCCGTCGAGCCAGATATATTCGAGTTTTGCTTTTGCCATACTGAGAAAGATTCTACCCTTTTTTATGTTTCCGTTAGGTTTCCATTAAAAAAGCCCTGCCGATTTTGGCAGGGCATAGGGACAAACTACCACAACTACGGGCAAGCACTGGTGTCCTCAGAGTCGAAGATAGGGCCGCCGGGGATACCATGGTAGTCGTTGTAAGGATTCGTCAGAGTGCTGGTGGTGGCAGCAGGGTTCTCAAGAGCTGTTCCCTTTACCGGAACTGTGATGCCCGCACGCCAGCTATAGACGGGGGTACCAATAGGACGACCATTGACCGCCGCTGTCGTAAACTGGTTGGGAGCAGGGTTTGCGCCATAGCGGAACCATTTGGCATGCCCATCGGAGAAACAAACATTGCTACCCTCATTGTGGCGACCATCTGCCAGAAAGTTCTGTGAGCCAAGCTTGACAGTTGGAGCAGCGTTTTCGTTGCGGTGGGTGCCATCGAAGAACATGATCGTCTCCGCAGGGAAGCTTGCAGCAGCAATTGCGATCACAGGTGTGAAGGCTCCCTTGAGTGCGGGCATTCCGCCACCACCACAGAGATTCTCTCCAAAGAGCCCGAAGTTCGGGACGATACCCACGTAGCGGAAGCCGCCCGACCAGAGTGGCCCCAGACGGCTGTACCAGTCGAGGCCTGGCTTGTAGCTGGGGCAGTTGAAGATATCCACGTTCTTCATGTACGGCTGCAATAGGTCATAGACGGTCAGCACAGAAGGTCCCCCCACGGGAAGTACCACCGGGATGGTTACTGCCAAGGGACGTGGCCCCATGTAGGCCGCCTGCGGGAAAGTCTCGTCATAGTCTTGCACGTACTGAAGAACGGCAAGACCGATCTGTTTCTGGTTCGAGAGACAGGAGATTGAGCGGGCTTTCTCGCGGGCCTGGGCAAAGACGGGAAAGAGAATGGCAGCAAGAATCGCAATAATGGCGATGACAACAAGAAGCTCTATGAGCGTAAAGGCACGTTTCATTGTACAGGTAAGATCCTTAAAAATCCTAGGAAAAGGTGTGGTCTAGTTTACCCCGCTACGACCGCAATTGTAAAGAGAGGGTTAACCTCCGCGATCTCAGACCATGCCCTCTTAGGTTTTGTTCCGCAACGCTGCCTCTAGGATTCGCGTCACCTTCAGGCCCTCTTCGCCGGTGACGTGCCCCGGCTCGCTACGCACCAGTGCTTCAACAAAAGGCAGGTGGGTGGGGCTGGGTGTCTCAAAGCGCCGCTCCTCGCCGTTTATCGTGAACGCCGCTCCATCAAACGGGTCGCAGGTGAGTGTCCCCTCGGAGCCGAAGATCTCCAAAATGTCTCTGTGAGGCCGCGTGTGGAAGTGAAAGCCCACCGAGGCCAGGGCACCGCTGGCAAAACGCAGCGCAAAGACCGTGTCGTTCTCGGCAGGGTGGTGCGCTAGACGGTTGGCCGCGAAGCCGTAGATCTCTGTGGCATCGCCCAGAAGATAGACAAGCATATCTAGTCGGTGCGAGCCGACGTCCACCACATGTCCACCGCCGGAGATCGCGGGGTCAATGCGCCAGCCACTTGCCGGAGCGAGCGTGCAGAGCTGAAGTCGTGCCCCGAGAACCGTCCCAATCTCACCTGCATCCAGCGCGGCTTTCATCGCCCTAAACTTGGGCCAGTAGCGCCGGTAGTAGGCCACGTGGAGCGAAACATTAAATTTCTGACATGCAGCAATCATCTGCTCGCACTGCGCCACATCCAGCGCCATCGGCTTCTCGACTAGCACCTGCTTGCCCGCCGCCGCCGCTTGGAGTGTCTGAGAGCAGTGCAAGTGGGGGGGCGTGGCAATGTAGACCGCATCTATTTCTGGGTCTGCCAGCAGCGCCTCCACCGTGTCATACGCACGCTTCGCCCCGTGCCGCCGCGCGAAGTCCTCGGCTTTTTCTAAGTCTCGCCGCATCACCGCGATTAGCTCGGAGCCCTCTGCTTGGTAGAGCGCCGGGCCACCTTTTTTCTCCGCCACATCGCCACAACCGATAATTCCCCATCGAAGCACAGGCATAACCTAAAGTTAATCCTCCATTAATTTTCGCTTAACAGAGTGTCTCTATCTCGCGCCTATCATAGGTTCGCTATGAAACGTGTTTTTACCTTAATTGAACTCCTTGTGGTGATTGCAATTATCGCAATTTTAGCCGCGATTCTCTTTCCCGTCTTTGCCCAGGCCCGCGAGAAAGCCCGACAAACATCATGTCTCTCCAACCTGAAACAGATTGGTACGGCTTTTATGATGTATGCGCAGGACTATGATGAAACCTGGCCTGGGGATGCTCTGCCCGATGTTGGAGAGGCAAGCCGGTGGGGAACCTACTACTGGCCTTTTCTTGTCAATGCCTATGTGAAAGGGGGGCCGCAGTCTTATAACAAATCTAAGGGAGGCATCTTTGTCTGCCCCACGGATCCTTCTACGGGGCAAGAACTTGCTGGCGCTCGCACGACTAAGGTCTGGCCGGAGCCTGCGACGTCCTGGGGGCTTCAGCGCGACCCTGCACGTGGAAATAACCTCTGGTACTGGTGTAGCTACTCCATCAACGAGCTGGTCAGTGACACTGCTCCCTCACTTGCTGCCTGGGAGAGCCCTGCGGAGTCTTTCCTGATCCTAGAGGCCAATGATAGCGAGATTGAGGGCGATGAGCTCAATGAACTTCAGGGAGTTCCTAGGGTGAATAGTGGGCCGGGAGGCAGCGCCCACTCGGGAGGACTAAACTTCCTCTACCAGGATGGCCATGCCAAGTGGAGTAAGCTCTCCTACACGGCAGCCACGGGAACAGCCCGGAACTGGGCTTGGCGTTTTCCCCCAAGCGACGGTGGTGGACTCAATGCACGAGGGCCTTGGAGCCCGGCGGGTAATGACTAACCCCTTGCGAGTCATCACGCTCTCACCGGCTCTGGCAACCGAGCCGGTGGGCATTGATCCTGATGATCCGGCAATCTGGGTGCATCCCAGTCAGCCCGAGAAAAGCCTGGTTCTGGGAACCAACAAAACCTCGGCAGCCGAGGGCGGGGCGCTCTATGTTTTTGGACTTGATGGCAAGATCCGCCAGATTGTCTCTGGGCTGGATCGCCCTAATAATGTCGCTGTGAGCGGCTCGCTGGCCGCCGTGACCGAGCGCCTGAAATCTCGTCTGCGCTTCTTCCGCATTTCGGACACCCCCAGGCCCCTCACCGACGCGGGCACACTGCCCGTCTTTGTCGGAGAGAAAGACGACTTCGCCGCCCCGATGGGGGTGGCGTTCTACCTGCGGCCCCGTGATAAAGCGCTCTTTGTGATTGTCGGGCGCAAGAGCGGCCCGGCAAGTGGCTACCTGGAGCAGTGGCGGCTGAGTGTTTCGGGAGCCCGCATCTCGGGCAACCTCGTTCGACGCTTTGGCAACTACTCGGGCAAGAAAGAGATCGAGTCTATCGCCGTGGACGATGCAGCTGGCCTGGTCTATTACAGCGACGAAGGCTTTGGCGTGCGCTGCTTGAGCGCCGACCCGGATGCACCCAATGCCAACCATGAGCGGCGCGTCTTCGCAAAAACAGGCTGGAAGGGTGACCACGAAGGAATCGCTTTCTGGGGCAAGTTTGTCGTCTGTACCGACCAGATCCTCGGGGGGAGCCTCCACTACGGCTTTGAGAAAGCCAACCCCGATACGCCTCGCTTTGTGATCCGTGGCGGTGCCGACGAGACCGATGGCATCGAGATCCACGATAAGCCACTAGGTAAGCGCTTTCCCAATGGCCTACTTGTTGCGATGAATAGTGGGCCCAAGAACTTCCTCTACTATGCCCTACCGCCCGTGATACCATAGCGGTCTATGGTGCCTGAGATTTTAGGAGCGGCGGCGGCGGAAATAACTCTCGCCTGGGAGCCCGTTCGCGCAAGAACGGCAATTATGGTGGCACGTCCCCGGACGCTGCTTCTGGCCTCAGTGAACCCGCCGCGGACGCTGGGGCTCTGGGAGAAAGAGCTGCTGGTTGCGGCTGGCGCGACGGGCCTGGCCAATTCCGAGGCGCACGATCTCACCGGTGAGGAGCTTGCTGCCTTTGCCCCAGAAGTGATCGTGATCGCGGGCGACGAGCTTGAGGGCCTCACGGAGCTTCTCGGCTGGTTTGAGCTGCCTGCCGTCACGGATCACGAGATCTATCTGGTCGCTCCTGCCTATCTCAGCGAAGGGGGTGAGGGGCTGGGCGAGGCGGCGCGTGTGCTTGCGACAATCCTGCACCCGGCTCGCTTTACGGAGATGCTCCCGACCTTCTCGGTGCAGCTTGCCCCGCTAGAGCTTTTTGAGCGTGCGACTGAAGAAGACGATGAAGCTACAGAAGAAGGCGATGAGACAGACACGAACGGATGATTTGGGACGTAAGCTCACGTTGACGGGCACTGCCCGGCGCATTGTCTCTCTCTCGCCCGCCACCACGGAGAATCTCTTTGCGATTGGCGCGGGGAGATCTCTGGTCGGAGTTACCAGCGCCTGCGACTTTCCCGCCGAAGCAAAAAATCTTCCTCGTGTCGGGGATTTTACGCGCCCCTCCTACGAGAAAATTCTCTCACTCAAGCCCGATTTGATTGTCTTTGACTCCGCCACGGTGAATAAATCCGATGTGGAGAGCTTCGCCGCACGCGTGCGTGTGCCCGTCTTTGTCCAGCGCTCCCTCAAAGTCGCCGATGTGCCGCGCCACCTGGAGGAGCTGGGGATGCTGGTGACCACCAAAGATAACCGTAGCGCCGCCTTTGTCGCCGACCGGATACGCCGTGCACTGCTCGTCAGTAAACCGATCAGCGCCGTGCCTGTCTTTGTGGAGATCAGCGCCGTGCCGCTCTACGCCGTGGGGCCGGGCTCGTTTGTGGACGATCTGGTGCGCCTTGCGGGTGGCCAGAACGTGGTCACCGAGGGTGGGCCATTTCCCCAGCTCACTAAAGAGAAGCTGCTCACCCTCAACCCCCAGGTCTACGTGATCGCCACCACGCCGGGTGTCGCCGCACCCGCTCCAAATCTGCCTGACATTCGGGTTGTCCGCGTCCCCGCCGACCTACTCTTTCGCCCCACCCCCCGCCTCGTCACAGGCCTACTGCTGCTGGTGACGGCGTTTCGGACGGGCGGCGTTCCGGGTTTGGGCGCATAAGGTTCGGGCGCATAAATGGGCCCGCTGTTGCGGCAAGCACCATAAATGGCGCTGGGGAGGGACGATGAAAGTCGCCTTTGTTGAGGGCATGTAAAGGTAAAATAGGGCTATCGTATGGTTAAAGCAGGTGATAGAGTTGGCCCCTATTGGCTCGTTCAGCGTTTAGGGGAAGGTAGTTTTGGTGAGGTTTGGCTGGCTGAAAATCCGACGAGCTTGATTTTCGACCAGAAAAGAGTTGCGGTTAAAATCTCGAAAAATAATATTCCTTTTGCGGATATCGAGAGAGAAGCTAATAATTGGAAAAAAATGGGACATCATCCCAATATTCTTCCGCTTTTAGACGCGCGTCTTTGTCGGTTTAATGGCCATGATCTAGGTGTTTTAGTATCTCCTTATGTATCTGAGGGGACATTGTCTGATTGGATGAAATCTAAAATGAATTGGGATTTTTCATCTGATATTTTATTTATAATGGAGGGGATATTAGCGGGTTTAGAGCACATGCATCAAATGGGAACTAATGGGATCATTCATCGTGATCTCAAGCCAAGTAACATAGCGCTTGTTCAAAATGTTCCTAAATTGATGGACTTTGGGCTGGCTTGTGTCCAAGAGGCGACAATTGAGCAGTCTGCTGTCACGGGAACCTATGCTTACATGGCTCCTGAAATGTTTGATGGATTTCGTTCTCGGCAGGGAGATGTTTGGGCAGTTGGCGTGATTTTCTATCAGCTTGTCACGGGAAAACTTCCTTTTCGTGCACAGGAGCCTGCTCCGTTGATGCGGAAAATCCTTCAGGAACCCCCGCCGCCTCTGCCCGCCACTTTGCCTGATGGCATTCGAGATATTATCCTGCAAGCGCTGAGCAAGAACCCTGGAGCACGGTTCCCTTCCGCTAAAGAGATGCATCAGGCATTGCGACAAGTTTCTGAGGGAACGGCTGCGAGTGAGGCTCCAACTATAGTTCGGCCAAGTGCCCCCCTGTCAGAACAGGGGCGACCGGTGCGAAGACGTAGTGCCGTTCTGATTTTGGGTCTTGCATTGGCAATTTTAGGGGGGATTGGAGCGATCTGGCAGTTTGAAACGCACCGTTTGCCG
>JANNDD010000806.1:0-5425 GCA_031387365.1 Armatimonas sp.
GTGGCCTCGTAGGCTTTCTTCTCCGCGCCTTTGAGCGTCGCGAGCTGCTTCTCTTGCTCGGGTGTGGTGATGAGCATACCCGGCTCGCGGACGGCCACAATGCCCTCTTGAACATCGGCGAAGAAGGCCCCGAGGCGAAAAAAGTCGCGCTGGGTGAGGGGATCGAACTTGTGGTCATGGCAGTTGGCGCAGCCCGTGGTCTGCCCGAGCCAGGCGGCTCCCACGGCACGCACCCGGTCCGTTAAGTAGCGCGCCTCGTAATCTTTGGGCTGTGCGCCGCCTTCCTCAGTGGTAAGCAGGAGCCGATTGAACGCCGAGCCAATGCGGGTTTCTTGCGAGGCATCGGGCAGTAAGTCGCCCGCGAGCTGCTCTTGGGTGAATCTATCGAAGCGCTTGTTGCTATTAAACGCGTTGATCACATAGTCGCGGTAGGGCCAGACATTGCGCGGATTGTCGCTGTGGTAGCCGATCGTATCCGCGAAGCGCACCACATCGAGCCAGCCCTGCGCCATCTGCTCGCCATAGTGGGAGTTGGCAAGCACGCGCTCCACTAACTGTGCATAGGCATCGGGGGCTTTATCGCTCTCAAAGGCACGCACTTCCGTAGGTGTCGGTGGCAGGCCAAGCAGATCGGTGTAGAGGCGGCGAATGAGCGTGCGCCGTGTTGCAGTGGGGGAGAGCTTGAGCCCCTTGCTCGTGAGGCGCTTCTGGACCAGGAAATCAATGGGGCTCTGGCCTGCCGGGATCGCCGCTTTCACTGGCATCTCATAGGCCCAGTGCTTCTGGTAGGTCGCCCCTTGCGCCACCCAGCGCTTCAGTGTCTCTTTTTGCGTCGCCGTGAGTATTTTATGAGTCTCTGCGGGCGGCATGAGCCCCGCATCCGGGGCGGCGAAGATGCGCGGGAGAAGAGCACTTTTGGTTGCCGCGTTGGGCAGATCAAGCCGTAGGTTCGCCTGCCGTTTTCCCGCATCCGGGCCGTGGCAGTAGAAGCAGTTGTTAGAGAGTATCGGGCGGATGTCCCGGTTGAACTCCAATGCCGGGGCAGGCTTTGGAGGCTGAATTGCCGCTGCGGTGAGCGTGACGGCGAGGGTAAGGAGGCTGAGCAGAGTTTTCATTGCAGGCAGATTAGCTCGCGCATGGTGCGGTGGTAGAGTTTTCTATTGACCGCCGTCGGGGTGTTCAGGCTCCAGGTCTGGCCCAGTGGCCCCAGGTCGTTGACCGCAAGAATTGCTTTTTCATCGAGCTGCTTGGCTTTTCCATTGATGACATAGGTCACGCCGTTTTGTGTTGTCCAGTAGATCTTGCCATCTACGGCGATTGGGGAGCCAATAAAGACCCAGTGCCAGCCGTCGCGCTTGGAGCGGGCGTCCTGCGCGATATCACGCCCCGCTGCATTGACGGTTGAGGCGGGCACGGGCTTTTTGTAGACACCGCCAGGCGCAGTGGGCAGCTCCAGATACTCCACCTTGCCCGTGGTGAGGTTCACACGGCCCGTGCAGTAGAGTGGGCCGGTGGGCCCCTGACCGTAGGCGGGCTGTGGGTTGGAGAAGCACAGAAACCAGCAGTGGCCGTTGATAATAATATTGGTGAACCAGGCAGGGAAGACTTTTACCTTGCGCGCCTTGAGATCCACGTCGGTCTCGGTGACATACTTGCTGCCATCCCAGGTGCGTAGCCCAACGCTCTGATCCAGCGGGATCGTGCGCAGAATCTTGCCGCTCTTGCTCTCCAGCACTGTCATCGTGGAGTGGTCTTCGTCAATCCACACTGCCACTTTTTCGTCCCAGTGCATGTTGTAGAGTGCCTTGCCGGTCAGCTCCGTGCGCCAGATTGTCTTTCCATCGCGCAGGCTTGTCAGCGAGAGACCGATGGGCTTCTCCGGGACATCGTGGTGCCCGCCGCGCCCTTGGAGCACGCAGGGAGTGCTTCCGAGCTTGCCAAAAACGGGTGTGTTGTAGTGGGTCAGCGCGTCTTCGGCTACCCACAGGACTTTCCCCGTGGCGGCATCTAGACCCTTGAGGTAGTTCCACGGGTCACGCTCGCGCTGCGTGTCGGCTAGGTCGCGTGGCTCGCAGCTGAGCAGCACGCCATTGTCCAGGATCGGCTCGAACTGCTTATTAAACGGGCGACCCGTGGTCGGCTTCCAGGCACGCGTCCAGAGCACGCGGCCGTCGCGTACTGCGTAGCACGCAATGTACCCACTGGAGTTTGTAAACCAGACCGACTTACCATCCGTCACGGGCGTGGGGGAGCTTGAGTCCGAAAAACCGTAGGCATACGGACTGGGCTCGCTTGCGGGCAGCTCGACGCTCCAGAGAATCTTGCCGCTGTTGGCATCCACACAGTGTCCGACAATGCTCCCGCCTTCTTTGGCGGTGTTGCTGGGGGCTTGCACGGCCATCGTGGTGAGGAACAATCGCTCGCCCCAGACCGCGATCCCGCTCTGGCCCGTCTCGGGGAGCGCTGTTTTCCACGCAACCCCTTTGCCGTCCGCCACGCTCCACGCAATGGGTGCCTTACCCGTCGTCTGCCAGTTTCCGTTAGGCCCCGCCGCCTGCGGCCAGTTGCTCATATTTGCCCCCTAACCCCCGCCCGGCGGGGGAACCAATTGGAATTTACCATACTTCTAGTGGGTGAAGCCCCAGCTTTCGGAGGACTTGCCGTAAATTGACGAGTCCGTCTCGGTTCAAATGCATACGTACAACTGTGGCACGGCCCGTTGGTGTAGTGCCGATAATCTGCTCAAAGTCGCTCTCCCAGGTGAAGTGATGGCCCCAGATATCGCGTCGCGGGTTGAAGAGAGGGACGTGCTGCTGGGTTTCTGGATCAAGTGCTTCTGTGGCTGCTTGCTTGTGTCCGTTACAAGTAAAGCAAGCAAGCGCTAGGTTAACAAGAAGATTGCTTCCCTGACGGCGACGTGGCAAGACATGATCTATGACGAAGTCATCGGGCGAGTAGCGCTCCTGAGCGCGGCAGTACTCGCAGCAAAATACCGCACGCTCGGCGACTGCGCGTCTTGTGATCTCGGAAATGGTTCGCCCCATCGTTATACCAACGGTTTCGGGGATAGTTTCAGATCCGTCATCACTTGGTCTAGGCTCTGGCCACGTAGCTCGGCAAGCTCAACGAGAAGGGCAATTCGCGTCGCATTTTGTTTTTCCCGTTGATGGGATAGGGTAAGCATCTGTGCAGTCTCTGCCTCACTCTTTTTCCCTCTACGCGCGGCGAGCTGGCGGAGCTGTGCTTCTTGGTCTTCAGGAAAACAATTCTGGATACGAATCAGAAGCTCTTGCTCTTTGTGTGATTGCTGTCGTAGGGTTCGCTGAATAATGCCTTGCGCATCAAGTCCCATCCGTGCAGCTTCGCGGCGCACCCAGGCTTCGACATCGGGTTCTAATGTAATCGTGAGCGACATTGATCTATTTTATCTCTTCCTGCAGAGAATTTCCGCCATCGAAGCGAACGCGGCTGTCTTCTTTGGGTGTGTAGGGGGAGTGTTTTTTGAGATACTCCACCAGCACGGCACGGCGCGTCTTGCTCGTTTCCTGGCCGTCTATCGCGACTCGTCGGATGGCACTGGAGAACAAATACGACGAGGCCGCGCCGGAGTAGTAGGTGTCGTTGTCGAGGGGCTTGCCTTTCAAGCTCGCTCCGATAAGCTCCCAGCCAAAGCGCGACGTGCCGCGCTGTTTCACGGAGTAGCGTAGGTTCGCGGAGGGAAGGGGACGTAGGGTGCCGAGTAGCTTTTTCAGCTCGCGGCCCTGAATCTTGAAGGTGAAGAGGGCATTATCAAATGGATCTAGGGAGACAATGTCGCCGAAAGTGACTTTGCCTTTTCGTAGCGCCGCCCGAACACCTGCTTGGTTTTCAATATAGAAATCCGCGCCCGTCGCCTCGGCCATCGCATCGCAGACGAGGTAGTAGTTGGTGGGCTGCAAGTCGTGGTCGGGCGTGTCGGTGAGATCCGCCGTCACCTCCCCAACCACGATATCGTACTTGGCCTTGATCTTGTCCCAGTAGCCCGCCACGATCTTTGCGGTCACGGGATCCTCAGGGATTTCTTTGGTTATCGGGAGCAGCTTCTCCGTGAATTTGTCTATTTTCCACTTGCCCGCCGCGTCGCGCTTGGCCGTAAAGTCCAGCCGCCCCAGCTCCCCGACCCACTGGTGGTCTTGCAGAATAATCGTCCCGTTCTCGATTATTCCAATGGGCAGGCGCGTGTGCGAGTGTCCCCCGACGATCACATCAATGCCAGGCACACTTCGTGCGAGCTGCCGGTCTTCGTCGAGGCCGATGTGCGTGATGGCAATGACCAGATCGGCTTGCTTGCGTAGCTCGGGCACGAGTGCGGTGGCGATGGCCAGTGGATCGTTGACTTTATAGGCCGCTTTTGCCGCCGTGTAGGTCTTGGTGCTTGTCGTCACCAGCCCAAAGACCGCCACTCGAAGCCCACCCCACTCTCTGATGACATACGGCGGCAGGATGCTTTTGTTGGTTTTCTTGTCGCTGACATTGGCGAGCACCAGCGGGAAAGCTGGGGTTTTGGTGAGCGTCTCGAACTGCGGCACGGTCATGTTAAAGTCGTGGTTGCGAAAGACTCCAAAATCGTAGCCCACGGCGTTCATGGCGGCGTAGTCGGCCTGCGCGAAGAACTCCACCGAGAACGGGGAGCCGTCCATGCAGTCGCCCGCATCAATCAGCCAGCAGTTTGTCGTCTCGGCTTTGATTTTCTTCACCAGTGTTGCCCGCCGCGCAATTCCGCCAATGTCTTGCGTGACCGCCATCTTTCCGACGGCATCTTTAGGCGAGACGCGGCTTGGGTAGGAAAACGGTAGCAAGTGCCCGTGCTGGTCGTTGGTGTGCAGCAGCGTGAAGGAAATACCCTCCTCCCCCCGGCCCCCTCCTCCCGATAACGGGAGGAGGGGGAGAAGGAGAAGAAGGGGGAGGAGGGCTCGGTTCATGGTCTATTTTACCGGGGATTCTCGTTTCCCCCGCCGGGCGGGGGCGAGGGGGTAGGCAAGCGCCAGCACGCTTCCCGCCGCGCAGAGATACGCCACCAGATCGCCGATGCGGCTGGCGAGACTACGCTCGGTGAGGGGCGTGATGGCTCCCTTGAGAATGCCTACTTTATCCAATTCTAAGGACTCGCCCTCGCCAATCAGCCCCCCAGGGCGGATGATCGCAGAAACCCCCGTGGCGGCGGCGCGGACGATGTAGCGGCGGTTCTCGACGGCGCGGGTGATCACAATCCCAAGATGCTGGTAGGGGCCTGCGGTTCTGCCAAACGACGAGTCCGAGGTGGGCTGAACGAGAAATTCCGCGCCATTTTGTACTGCCTGACGCGCCACCCACGGGAGAACACTCTCGTAGCAGATAAGGACTCCTACTTTATGGTGCTCTGTGGTTCCTATTCGTGTCGTGGTGG
>JANNDD010000724.1:0-4572 GCA_031387365.1 Armatimonas sp.
GGAAGACCACGACTGGATGATCGAGAATCGCGTCAAGCCCAAGCAGGTCTTTGCCCAGGTGCGCAAGCTACGCGATCTGGTGGATGAGGAAGTGGAGAGCCTGGCCGGACTGCTCGCGGAGCACTACAGCAAGATCAAGGGCGAGCCCGTCTCGATCAAGACCGCGATCGCAACCGCGCTGTATAGCCGCGCTCTGGAGTTCCAACTGATTGAGAGTAGTGTTGCTACTAATGCAATCGAAGACGGTATCGTAGACGACAAGGAAGAGGGAACCAATGGCGAAGTTTAGGGTGAAGCAGCGGCTTGATCTGGTCTTCACGGTGCAAGCCGAGACCGAGCAGCAGGCAACGGCCTTGTTGCGCAAGCAGATCGAGGGAGTGGTGACGCTGGAGGCGTTCGACGCCGAGAGCCATGTGAAAAGAGTAATGTGCGAAGCTACCAAGCTCCGCCAAGAGGTGAGTGATGGCAAGTGAAGTAGCCGGGGCAGACCTTCCCCGCGTGTTTGTTTTCAACGGCAGTACGCTGGCCGACCCGGACGATGACCTTGATCCGGATCAGGTGAAGCGAATCTACGCAGGGACGTATCCCGCCCTGACGAACGCGACGATCTCCGGGCCGGAGACCAAGGAGGGGCGGCGTGTCTACACCTTCACCGCAGCCGTTAAGACGAAAGGCTAAGCCATGCAAACCCAAGCGATTGGTGCGTCCCAAGCGCCTGATGGACGTTTTTCAAGCGGAGCCGACACGACCAGCAAAGCCGTTCTCCGAGGGGCTCCGGAAGCGATGCAAGGGCGGCGACAACGAGGCGACGCAAGAGATGGTTCAGAGCTGGTCAGAGTCGGAGGAGCTGCAAAAGCTGGGGCTGGCTCTGGCTGGTGGCATCGGCAAGCGGGGGGCGGGGGCGCTGCTTCCTCTCCCTTCCCCGCTCCTGCCGCCGCTCTAGCGAAGCTTGGTAGCTTCCTGGCCGTTCCGTTGATCGGGGAAGAAATTCCCCGGTCGCTGACAGTTGTCAGCTCAAGCGACATGCTCACGGCGATGGCGAAGGCTCTGCTCAAGATGGAGATTCTCAAAGAGCTGGACTGGACGGGGGATCTGGTTGAGAGCATGAGCAGTGGGCTGATGCGTTGGGCCAATGAGGAGCTGGGCTGCGGCTCCCTGGCGCACTTCACCCACTACGAGATCACCTACACCGATGATCACTTGTCGTTCTCGATAGATGCAGATTGCTTCTGTGAGTCGGTTCCCAAAGAGGCGGAGCATGGGCTTCCTCTCTGTGGCCTGGGGATAATTGCCCCGCACTACAAGTCGCTCGACTGGGAGCCAGTGCATCAGGTACTGGAGGAGCAGCTCGGTGGGGCGGCGGCATGGTCGGTCTACAGCATCCTGATACGAGCACTCGATGGCGTTGTTGGGTGCGCCTGCCCCTGGACGATTGAGGGCTATCTTGACTGGTGGGGATCCTGGAGCGACGAAGAAGGCAACGATCTTTCTCCTGACGAGTTTCGCCTGTACTTCCCCGAAGAGGTCTTCAAGCTCTCCTACGACCGCGAGGCGCTGCTACAGGGGCTGAAGCTGCATCAGACACGGCCAGAGCGAACTCCCTTCCTAGAGATGCTACTCGAAGCGACTCTTGAAGTCGAAGCGATCCTCTCGGCAGGTTGGGAAGGGCATTTATCGAGCGAGGCAGGCTACTTCTCCGAGGAGGCGATAGGGCCGTATCTGGGGGCGTGTGTTGACTGGGGAAGTGCCCGGTTCTCAGAGGAGGGCCACACCCATGTTGCCCGCTGGTTCGATGACTACAACGAACAAAACGCGCAGGTGACCTGTGATGAGCTGGTCTGGCGTCATCCGTTTCAGATCGGGGGGCGGGAATTCAGCATTGAGCGGGCTTTTACGGCCCTGGAGACGAGCCTGGTGATCCTGGCACTTTGCGACAAGGTGATCACCTGCGCCGATGAGCTTGCCGACGGGCTGGGGCTAGAGGTGCGACTCAGAGTATGAGGAGGTCAGAGTTTAGAATATGAGAAGGAAGGCAAACCTATGACTGTAGCGGATCGAATAACGACCAACGATAACTTGATGCTCTCGCGGGCTATTTTGCTTTACGAGGACGAGAATCAGAAGCGCTGTGCCGCGACGATAAACCCGGTGCAAATTGCTCCCCAGCGAGCGCCGCAGCTTTTGCCGGGGAGACTTCTGGGGGCTGCGGAGCTGGTCGAGGTGCTTCAGCGCCTCTCTGCCGCGCCACTTGCCCGGCAGGTGCTACCCGAGCGCTTGCTCTACTTCGATAGCGCGGTGATGCTCTGGTGGCTGCCCACGTGCCAGCGCCCGCTGCACTTCAACACCAAGGAGGTCAAGCAAGTCTCTGGCAAGCCTGTCTGCCATCCGCCGCTTCTCTTCAAGGCGGAGCCCGGCGCTCTCTTCGTCTTCGCGCTGGAGCAGAACCACAGGCCGACAGATGCCACGCCGCTGTTTGTGGCTCCGTACTTCAACCTCTACCGCGATGGGAAGATGTGCCGTGGGAATGTGGCCTTGCCCGAAGCGCTCTCACCCGACGTGGAGGAGTTCGCTTGCTGGGAGAAGGCGTTCTTTGAGACCTACTTCACCCACAGCAATGATGGGATGCGTTGTGCCCACCCGAAGGGACACAACGTGATGTGGCAGGAGCTGGCAAGCGATCCAAAGGCTCTGTTCCGCGCGGAATGGCTGCTGCCGACAAAGCTGACCGTGCGCGACTTGCTGAAGATCAAAGAGAAGCCAGAAAGGGGCGAGCTGTGAGTAACTGGCATCCCCTGAATAGGGGCTTGCTGAGCGCGGAGCGCTGGGGCGTGGTGGTGGTCGGGGCCGGGGGAAACGGCTGCGAGATGATCAACGGCCTTGCCCGGATGCACGTGGCGATGCGTGCGCTGGGGCACCCTGGCGGCCTGGCGGTGAAGGTCTACGATCACGACCAGGTGAGTGAAGCTAACATTGGGCGGCAGCTCTATGCGGCGAGCGACATCGGGCAGAACAAAGCGGTGGTCGCGGTCAACCGTGTGAACTGCTTCTTTGGCCTCGACTGGGAAGCAGTGCCGGAGCGCTTCCCCGAGGATAAGGCCGACTCTCCCTACATGAGCCCGCACTGCCTCCCAAGGCAAGCCACCCACGTTCATATCCTGATCTCCTGCGTGGACACCGCCGCTGGGAGGCGCAGTATCGCCCGGTATGTCACGAAGCGGCACCAGGCTCCGGTCTACTGGCTGGATCTGGGCAATGGCAAGCACGATGGTCAGGTGATCCTTGGGCATGCTTCCGAGCCCAGACTCCCGAGCGTGGTGGATGTCTTTCCCGAACTCCTAGACGAAGCTTTTGTGGAGGACGACACGCCAAGCTGCTCGCTGGCTGAGGCACTTACCCATCAAGACCTCTTCATCAACCGCGCCGTCTCCACGTTCGCGCTCGATCTGCTGTGGTCGCTCTTTCGGAACGGGGGGCTGAGCTACCACGGCGCATTTATCAATTTGGAGAGTGGGCATGTCAACCCGCTGAGGGCACAAGTTGACGTGGATAAAACGAGTGTGTGATTCAGAAGTGGAAACGGGAAGAAATTTTGAGGGAAAGGGAAAGGCCAACGAAAAAGGGCCAGGGATTGCTCCCCAGCCCTCTCGAAGCCGCTACAGCGCGGCTACCCTACAGGTAGTTCTCTACCTTTTGCGACGCGCTACGATGCCACCGATCACGCCCAGGGCAAGCAGGGCGAGAGTGCCGGGTTCGGGAGCAGCAGAGCCGGAGGAGGAAGTCATCTGGGGGCAAGTGAGATATTTTCACGCATAATTCACCATTAGTGGCAAGGTTGCTTTATAATTCCGGCATCGACTGCCGTCGCCCCGTGCATGAAAATTGCCCGCATCGGCGCACCGCGAACGAGAAAGAGGTTCATTGCCATGACACCCGTAACGACAACAACAACGAACACCAAGACCGTTTTTCAGAAGGCTCCCTTTGGAGTGATGAAGACTCGAACCTTCACCGTACTTGCCACCCTCCTGATGATCGAGGGCGTGATGGCCGGGCAGGTACTCTTACGACCCGCTGCGGCACAGACCGGTGCGGCACAGGACTGCAACAAAATTAGTGATCTTAATGCGCGAGCAGCCTGTTGGGAGAAAAAAGCAAGGGCGGGAGAGAAGAACCTGACTGGGGCTTTTCTCCTCGGGAAGGATCTGAGTAAGGCGAATCTGAAGAAGGCGAATCTGAAGAAGGCGATGCTGCTTGGGGCGAATCTGACTGAGGCGGAGCTGGATGAGACGAATCTGTCTGAGTCGGTTCTGATTGGGGCGAAGCTGAGAAATGCGCGTATGGGTGGGGCGGATCTGACTTTTACGGGTCTGGACAATGCGGATCTGCGTGGGGCGGTGCTGCCTGTGGCGAAGCTGAGAAATGCGAGTCTGAATGGGGCGAATCTGCGTGATACGGAAAAGGGTGGGGCGAAGCTGATTGGGGTGGATCTGACCAAGTTGAATCTGACCAAGGGGCGGCTGTCTGGGGCGATTCTGACCAAGGTGAATCTGAGTGGGACGGATCTGACTGGGG
>JANNDD010000737.1:0-1055 GCA_031387365.1 Armatimonas sp.
CTCCGTGGGCGAGCTCCAGAGATCCCCCTGGTAAGAGAACACCAGTGTCTTGCCATCGGGCGAGAGTGCCGGATAGCGGGGGAAAGACACCGAGGACTGAGCGAAGCTAGGTATCGCAAGCGAGAGTGCCGCAAGAGCAAACGGAATACATTTCATGGAGAGTAGTTTACCCCAAATCCCCCCGCCGAGCGGGGGTTAGGGGGTAGGGAAGCGGAACTCTAACCGTAGCCCATCGTGGGCGAGTGCGATATTCTCGGGTAGCGTGGCGGAGACTTCGGCGTGCGGGAAGTGGTGGGAGAGGTGCGTGAAGTAGGTCTGCCGTGCCCCTAGTGCCTTTGCCTCTGCCAGTGCTTGCTCGAAGTGAAAGTGCGTCGGGTGCGGCTCGTAGCGGACAGTTCCAAGCACGATCGTCTCGCGGTTCTGGAGATAGCGCCTCGTCTCCTCGGGAATCTGGGAGACATCGGTGACATAGGCAAAGGTATTATTAAAAACCAAGCTCGTCACTTTGAGATTCCCGTGCCAGTGCCAGAGTGGGAGCACCTCGATGCCACAGATTTGTCGGGGGGTGAATGGCTCCCATTCCACCAAATCGAGCTGCGGCTTGCCCCCGCCCTCTTGGGTGGTCTTGAAGCAGTAGTCATAGACACTACGCACCCGCTCCAGATTCTCCGCCGTACTGTAGATCGGAATCCGAATGTCGTACTGGAAGTTGAACTGCCGCAGGTCGTCGAGGCCAAAGAGATGATCCGCGTGGGTGTGCGTCAGAATGCAGGCGTCAATGCGCCGGACACCCTGCGCCAGGCACTGCGTCCGCAAGTCCGGCCCCGCATCCACCAGAATCGTCCCCTCGGGGCCGTGCACCACAAGCGCCGGACGGGTGCGCTTATCGCGGGGATCCGGCGAGAGGCAGACGGGGCAGTCGCAGGCAAGCAGTGGGACGCCCGTGGAGGTGCCGGTTCCCAAGAAGGTGACTGTCACGTACTTTGCCCTCCCCCGCCTCGTTCCTCGGCACCCCCTCCCAATAATGGGAGAGGGTTGGGTGGGGGTAGGAAAAC
>JANNDD010000827.1:0-1107 GCA_031387365.1 Armatimonas sp.
CGACTCTACTGGCCGGGTGCCGACGACGACAGTTTCGGCTTTGCTCTGACCCCTTGGGCGATGGGCCAAGCCTGCACCAAACTTGGAATGCCAGCAGGATATTTCGCCAAGTGTCCTCCTGAACTTCAGAGCCAGCAATGGAACTACTGGAAAGGCATCCCCGAGGAGCTACGCAAGAAAGCAGGTGGCGACGGAGGCGACCGCTGGACTATCCGGGCTAAGAACTCGGAGGTTCGCGGTGTGCTCTCCGCTCGCTACGAGAAGCTGGACAACCGACAGCTCCTGAGTGCTCTTTTGCCCGCGCTGGAAGGCATGAATTACCCGGTGAAGCTCTTCGATCTCAACGATGAAAGCTTTCACCTGCGCCTCATTGACCCGAGAATGAGCCGTCTAGTACTACCTGGTGATCCGCTCATTGTTGCGATCCACATCGCCAACAGTGAGGTCGGTCTACGCGCCGTGACGATAGATGCCTGCATCTTTCGCCAGGTGTGCTCGAATGGGATGGTGCGCAAGATCGCGGGTAGGAGCATGCTCAAGCAGCGGCATATCCATGTTGCTACCGCGCAGTTCGTTCCGCTTCTGCAAGATGCCATCGCGCAAGCTCGGCTTGTCGCGGCGGCGTTCATTGAGCAGATGATCCTCTCCACCAAGACGATTGTTCCTGATCCCGCACGGGCTATCGAAGTGCTGGCGGATGCCTGGAAACTCTCCAAGCAGACGGCGGAGTACATCAAGTTCGGACTGTATGGTGAGTCCCACCAAGACACGCTCTATGGGCTGGTCAACGCGGTGACAGGTGCAGCGCAGAAACTGCCTGTTGAGAGCCGTTTCGAGCTTGAAACGCTGGCAAGTGTCCTGATCGACACCACCAGCGAGAGCCGGGCAGACCAAGCGCTCAGACAGCGAATACTCCTTCCCAAAGGAGGGCTACTCGTGTGTGTGCCATTCTCCCCACGATAGACAAGCGGCTCGCTGCTGTCTGCCAGCGCCTCCGGGGGCTGGCAGCAGAGATCGAGGAGAAATGGCACTTCGGTGTTGTTCACCTGCTTGTCGAAGATCGGGTGATCCAGGCGCACAGAGGTTGGCGTATCGAAGTCCCTGTTC
>JANNDD010000847.1:0-18618 GCA_031387365.1 Armatimonas sp.
ATGGGTAAGGCAAAGTTTGAGCGATCAAAGCCTCACGTAAACGTGGGCACGATCGGACACGTGGATCATGGCAAGACGAGCCTGACAGCCGCGATTACGACGGTTCTAGCCAAAACGGGCGGAGCCAAGGCGATGGCCTACGAGGCCATTGACGCAGCACCAGAAGAGAAAGCACGCGGAATTACCATCAACACCGCGCACGTCGAGTACCAGACCGAGGCACGCCACTACGCACACGTTGACTGTCCGGGACACGCCGACTACATCAAGAACATGATCACCGGCGCGGCTCAGATGGACGGCGCTATCCTGGTCTGCTCCGCTGCCGACGGCCCCATGCCCCAGACCCGTGAGCACATCCTGCTCGCCCGTCAGGTAGGCGTCCCCTCCATTGTCGTGTTCCTCAACAAGGCCGACATGGTGGACGATCCCGAGCTTCTTGAGCTTGTGGAGATGGAAGTGCGCGATCTTCTGACCAAGTACGACTTCCCCGGTGATGACACTCCCATCGTGGTTGGCTCTGCGACCCAAGCCCTCGCAGGTGACCAGGGTGAGTACGGCGAGCCGTCTATCCTGAAGCTGATGGAAGCGGTGGATAACTACATCCCGACTCCTGAGCGTCCTAAGGATCTTCCTTTCCTGATGCCTGTTGAGGACGTGTTCACGATCACGGGTCGTGGTACGGTTGCGACGGGTCGTGTGGAGCGTGGCCAGCTCAAGGCGGGTGAGGCTCTTGAGATCGTTGGTCTTAAGGACACGACGACGACGGTTGCGACTTCTATGGAGATGTTCCGTAAGACGCTTGACTATGTTGAGGCGGGTGACAATGCGGGTGTTCTTCTTCGTGGCGTGGATCGCAGCAAGATCGAGCGTGGTCAGGTTCTTGCTAAGCCTGGCTCGATCAAGCCTCACACGAAGTTCGAGGCTGAGGTCTATATCCTTGCTAAGGAAGAAGGCGGTCGTCACACTCCGTTCTTTACGGGTTACCGTCCTCAGTTCTACTTTAGAACGACGGACGTGACGGGTAACATGGACTTGCCCGAGGGTGTCGAGATGGTGATGCCCGGCGATAATGTGACGATTAAGGGCGAGCTGATCGCTCCTATCGCTATGGAAGAGGGCCTTCGTTTCGCGATCCGTGAGGGTGGCCGAACGGTAGGCGCGGGCGTCGTCTCTAAAATTTTGGCCTAGTGAGACAGAGCGGGAGAGAGTGATCTCTCCCGCTTTTTCTACGCTAAAGAGAAAATAAAACATTTATGCGAAACGATAAGGTACGAATCCGCCTTCGGGCGTTTGATCACCGTGTGCTCGATCAGTCTGCGGAGAAAATCGTAGACACAGCTCGCCGAACAGGTGCGCGGATCGCGGGGCCGGTACTCCTGCCCACCGAGAAGCGGATCTTTACAGTGCAGCGCAATGCCACCATTGACAAAGAGTCAATGGAGCACTTTGAGATGCGTACTCACAAGCGTCTGATTGATATTCTCAATCCGGGCCCGAAAACGATTGATGCGCTCATGCGTCTTGATCTGCCATCGGGTGTGGATATCGAGATCAAGCTCTAAGAAAAAATTAAGCCGCGTCACGCAAATTCCCCCAACCCCTGATAACAAGGGCTATTTGAGGGAATCCAGGTGCGCCGTGGAGGAAATTATGTCAGTAAAAGGCATTCTTGGCCGCAAGGTTGGGATGACACAGATTTTTGATGACGAAGGCCGGGTTGTTCCCGTGACTGTTATCGCGGTGGAACCGTGCGTCATCTCTCAGGTAAAGACGGTTGATAACGATGGCTACAGCGCAGCGCAGCTCGCGTTTGAGGAGTGCAACGTTAACCGCCTGAACCGCCCTGAGCAAGGCCACTTGGCTAGTGCAGGGGTACAACCGCGCCGCTTCCTGAAAGAGTACGATATTCAGGACGGAGCCAGTGTCTCAGTGGGAGACACGATCAGCGTGGGCGATATTTTTACCACCGATGAGAAGATCGTTGTGGTAGGGGTTAGCAAGGGTAAGGGGTTTGCGGGCGTCGTCAAGCGCTACCATTTCCATGGTGGTGATATGACCCACGGCTCGATGATCCACCGAAAGCCCATGTCGGGCGGTGCGACGGATGCTGCGCGTACCTTCAAGGGAAGCCGCAAGCCGGGTCGTATGGGCAACGAGCAAGTGAGCCAGCAGGGCCTGCGCGTGGTTCGTATTGACGCCGAGAAAAATATCCTTCTGGTTAAAGGTGCTGTCCCTGGTGCCAACGGCGGAGTCGTTTCGATTGAGAAGGTACGCCGTTCTGAGAAGGTTCGTATTCGCCAGGAGACTCAGCGCTCCAGCAAAAAGAAATAACCCCGGAAAATATTCCTCGGGTAACGGAGATTAATTATGCCTACGTTGGCGATAAAAACGAAAAACGGGAAGACAGCAGGAGATATCTCTCTCTCCGACCGCGTCTTTGGAGCGGAGCGCAATATTGCGCTGATGCACCAGGCGGTGGTTGCAGAGCAGGAGAACTGGCGTCAGGATACCCGCAATGCCCCCGGACGGGGCGATATGCTAGGCGGCGGAAGGAAACCCTTCAAGCAAAAAGGTACCGGACGTGCGCGTCAAGGATCTATTGTCGCTCCTCACTGGACGGGTGGTGGTGCCGCTCATGGTCCGCATCCGCGTGATCTTGGTCACAAGATCAATAAGAAGATGCGCCGTGCTGCGGTCTGGTCCGCACTCTCCGCCAAGCTTGCCGATAGCGAGATGGTGGTCGTGGATGGTTTCGATTTTGATGGCAAGATCAGCACCAAGACGGCAGCCAGCTTCCTTACTGAAATCACGGGCGGTGCGCGAAAATCGCTCGTCGTGATTGATGAGGGTGATGAGGTTACCGTCAAGAGCCTGCGCAATATCGCGGGGGTGACGATCCGTGTAGGTAAGCGTATCTCTACGCGTGATGTGGTAGACGGCGGCATGGTGGTGATCACCAAGGCGGCGGCGGCAACCCTCAGCGGCTGGGCAGACGAAAAAGAAGAGAAGGAGGCGTAGTATGCCAGGTATCTATGAGGTTATAGAGCGCCCGATCATTACAGAGAAGTCTCTGACGATGAACGGCGAGCGCAAGTACGCCTTCGCAGTGCATGCGGATGCGAACAAGTTCCAGATTCGTGATGCCGTTGAGACGCTCTTTACGGATGGCGAGGGCGAGGGCAAACTGACTGTTACTGCGGTCAATACCATGATTGTCAAGGGGAAAATCAAGCGCTACCGCGTCTTTGGACGTTCGAGCGTGAGTAAGACCCCGGGCTATAAGAAGGCGATTGTGACGCTTGCCGAAGGGCAGAGCATCAAATTGTTTGAAGGAGTGTAAGCGATGCCAATTCGACGTTTTAGACCAATTACGCCGGGCCGTCGCTTCATGGCGAGCCCTGACTATAGTGAGATCACCAAGGGTAAGCCAGAGAAGAGCCTGGTCGAGCCCATCAAGAAGCGAGCCGGTCGTAACAACACCGGTAAGATGACGATCCGCAACCGTGGTGGTGGCAACAAGCGGATGTATCGCATCATTGACTTCAAGCGCTCCAAGGATGACGTGGGAGCTACTGTGCTGGCGATCGAGTACGATCCCAACCGCACCCCACGTATCGCGCTTTTGCAGTACGAGGATGGTACCAAGACTTATATCCTTGCACCCGTCGGAGTTACGGTCGGTGATGCGATTGCTAGCGGGCCGACCGCGGACATCAAGCCCGGCAACGCGCTTCCGATCATCAATATCCCGGTCGGTACGCTGATCCACAATATTGAGCTTAGTCCCGGCAAAGGGGGCCAGATGGCCCGCTCCGCGGGGGCCTATGCACAGCTCATGGCAAAAGAGGGGAAGTACGCCACGCTCCGTCTGCCATCGAGCGAGATGCGTCGTGTGCTACTGACCTGCCGTGCCACCATTGGCCAGGTAGGTAACCTGGAGCATGAGAACGAGTCTCTTGGTAAGGCGGGTAAGTCTCGCTGGAAGGGGCGTACGCCTCACGTTCGTGGTGTGACCATGAACCCCCGCGAGCACCCGCACGGTGGTGGCGAGGGCAAGAGCCCTGTGGGGCGCAAGAAGGGCCCTGTCTCCGCGACGGGCGTCCCGGCGATTGGTTACAAGACCCGCCGGAACAAGTCGACGAACAAGTTTATCGTCAAGCGGCGCACGAAGTAATCGTGTGTCCATGTTGGCCGGGGCGAAGCTCCGGCCACGCACCCGACAGGCAAGAGCCTGTGACTGGGGCAGGAGTAATTTATGGGACGATCTTTGAAGAAGGGGCCCTTTGCGGACCCGAAACTTCTGGCAAAGGTAGACGCCATGAACGAGAGCGGAAAGAAGGCCATTATCAAAACATGGTCACGTCGGTCGACGATCTTTCCTTCGTTTATCGGTCTAACCCTTGCCGTGCATGATGGGCGCAAGCATGTGCCTGTCTTTATCACCGAGAACATGGTCGGGCACAAGCTCGGCGAGTTCGCTCACACCCGGCCTTTCAAAGGCCATGCAGGCGGTACCGGTCAGTCCAGCCGTATGAGAAAGTAGGGAGGAAGCAAGATGGAATCAAAAGCTACCGCCCGATTTGTGCGGATGGCACCCCGAAAGGTGCGCCTAGTACTCGACTCTGTGCGTGGAAAGTATGCTCAAGAAGCACTTGATCAGCTAAAATTCACGCCCAACCATGCAGCTGCAGAGATCGCCAAAGTGGTGAGCTCGGCCTGTGCCAACGCTGTCAATAACTTTGAGATGAACCCTGATTATCTCAAGATTGTTGGTTGTTATGTGGATGTGGGACCGACCATGAAGCGTGTTAAGCCACGTGCTCAGGGCCGTGCCTACCGAATCCTTAAGCGCACGAGTCACATCACTGTGATCGTGGGCGAGGGTGAGGCTCCGCCCGCCAAGACGGGGCGGAAAACGGCGAAGAAACCGCCGCTACGTGCCGCACTGCCGACCCTGGCTGAGGCTCCCGTGGTGGAGGAGTCTACAACGACTGAAGAGTCTACCGAGACGACCGAGACCGCTGAGGCAGGGGAGTAAACCATGGGACAGAAGATTAACCCGATTGGGTTCCGTATCGGCGTCATCCGGGATGCAGATTCCAAGTGGTACGCCGACAAGCAGTATGCCGAGTTTCTTAAAGAAGACTACGTGATTCGCAAGAGTATCAAGAAGCGTAAGGGATTTGAGAACGCGGCGATCTCCAAGATCGAGATTGAGCGGCAGGCGAACCAGCTTCGTGTGACGCTGCACACGGCTAAGCCGGGAATCATCATCGGACGGGGTGGCTCGGGCATTGATATGCTCAAAGCGGATCTCGAGAAGATGACGAAAAAGACGGTTCACGTCAATGTTGCGGAGATTCGCCATCTGGAGACGAACTCCCAGCTCGTGGCGGAGTCCATTGCGCAGCAGATCGAGAAGCGTATCGGCTACAAGCGTGCCATGCGACAGGCCGTTACTCGTGCGATGAAGCTTGGTGTTCTTGGGATTCGTACCCAGGTCTCCGGGCGACTCGGTGGTGCGGAGATGGCACGTCGTGAGAAGGACCGCCAGGGGAAAGTGCCGCTGCACACCCTGCGTGCTGATATTGACTACGGCTTTGCCGAGGCAGTGACGGCTTACTCCACCATTGGAGTGAAGGTCTGGATCTACAAGGGAGATATCCTCCCGGGTGCTCGTCGCCCGGTGGAGAATCCTGCAGGGCAGCGCTCTGACCGTGGCCGCGATCGTGATGATGATCGTCGTGGTGGCCGTGGTGGCCGTGGTGGCCGTGGTGGCACGGGTCGCGGCGGTGGCGGCGGTGGCGCAGCAGGCCGAGGTGGTGAGCGTGGCGGTGGCGGCCCAGGGCGTGGCCCCCGTGGTGGAAACGAAGGCGGCGGTGGCGGCTACACAGGTGGTGGTAGCTACTCGACGGCGACAGGGGAGTAAGACAGAAAATGTTAATGCCTAAACGCGTCAAGTACCGACGCATGCACCGTGGCCATCGCCGTGGCAAGGCCAAGGGCGGTACCGAAGTGAGCTTTGGTGAGTTCGGGCTCCAGGCTCTGGAGTCGTGCTGGATGACAGCCAATCAGATCGAAGCGGCTCGTCGTGCGATGACCCGTAAGATCAAGCGTGGGGGTAAGATCTGGATCCGTATCTTCCCGGATAAATCCTACACCAAGAAGCCTGCCGAGACCCGTATGGGATCTGGTAAGGGAGCTGTCGAGGGCTGGGTCTGTGTTGTTAAACCAGGCCGTATGCTCTTTGAGATGGCTGGTGTTAGTGAAGAGCTAGCCCGCGAGGCCATGCGTCTTGCGCAGCACAAGCTTCCGATCTCGACCCGCTTTGTGAACCGAAAGGATCAAGAGGCGGCCAAGGCGACTGAGGAGGTCGTTGAGGAAAATGCGGCTGAGGAAGTCGCTGAGGAGAATAACAATGGCGAATAACCGTCTGGCCAAGCAGGAGCGCGATGAGCTTTCTGGTCTGGATGTCTCCGGTCTGCGTGAGCAGCTGGACACCGCCAAGAAGCAGCTCTGGGGAATGCGTTTCGCCAATGGCAAGCGCCAGCTCGAGAAGACGGCGGATCTGAGCAAGACCCGCAAGCGCATTGCGCGGATCAACATGTATCTGGCGCAGAAGGAGTCGAACTGATGGCCGAAGAGACAGTAACCCCAGAAATCACGGAGACAAAGCGCGGCTATCGGAAGACCCGTCAAGGGGTGGTGACCAGTGATGCAATGGATAAGACCATTGTTGTGACGATCATGACCCTCAAGCCGCACCCTCTCTACGGTCGGACGCTACGCCGCTCGCGTGCGTTCAAGGCACATGATGAGACCAACGATGCCCATACGGGTGATACGGTTCAGATCATGGAGTGCCGTCCGGTCTCGAAGGAAAAGTGCTGGCGCCTCGTTCGTGTCATCGAGCGGGCTAAGTAAGCATTTACCCACCCCCTAACCCCCGCCCGGCGGGGGGACAATGAGGAATTTCTTTGTATTCCCCCCGTTGCACGGGGGCTAGGGGGTCGGATTCACGTCGCAGTTTGCGATAAGCGTCTGGGTAGGGCCGAGCCTCTTGGCCCTATTGCGACGTTAAGGAAAGTTTTTATGATTCAGCAGTACACTCGCCTGAAGGCTGCGGACAACTCGGGAGCGCGCTCGCTCCTGTGCATCCGTGTGCTCAAGGGCTCGACCACCAAAACGGGTGGTGTCGGCGATGTGATCGTCGCCGCCGTCAAGTCCGCAACCCCGAACTCGAACGTGAAGAAGGGCGATGTTGTGAAGGCGGTTATCGTCCGCACGAAGAAGCCCATCAAGCGTAGCGATGGCTCGACGATTCGCTTCGATGAGAATGCGGCGGTCGTGCTCAACAACAACCTGGAGCCGCGTGGCACCCGTGTCTTTGGCCCGGTTGCTCGTGAGATGCGCGAGTCCAATATTTCAGGCGGGATGAAGATCGTCTCGCTGGCACCGGAGGTACTTTAATGCCAGGTAAGAAGAAGGTATTTGAAGGCAAGCTCTTTATTAAGAAGGGCGATACCGTGATTGTGATCGCGGGCAAAGATAAAGGACGCACGGGTGAGGTGACTCGCTCCTACCCGAAGTCCGGTAAGGTCGTGGTTGCGGGCATCAATATGGTGACCAAGCACGAGAAGGCTCAGCCAACGGCTGCCGATCCGAACCCCGTGGGTGGCCGAATTACCGTTGAGGCTCCGATGCTGGCCTGTAAGCTAGCTCTGGTCAACAAAGACGGCAAGCCCACCCGCATTCGTGTGGAAGTGCGCGATGGCAAGAAAGTCCGCGTCGCTGTCAAGGGCGGCGAGGTTCTCTAGGCCCTCACCCCTAGCCCCTCTCCCAATAACACAGCCCGCTGCGCGGGTGGGAGAGGGGAAGAATTAAAATCCCCCGGCGCCGATTTAGTTCTGTGCACCGGGACTTCTCTCGGTTGGAACCGAGAAAGGAAATAAATTATGTCTGGTTACAAAGCTCGCCTACAAGAGCGTTACGAAAAAGAAGCGGCCCCTGCGCTGATAAAGCAGTTCGGCTATAAGAACATCATGGAAGCCCCCCGCCTAGAGAAGATCGTTCTCAATATGGGCGTCGGTGAGGCAGGCCGCACCGGGGGCGACCCGAAGCTTTTAGAGAACGCGATCAAGGACATGGCCGCTATCACGGGTCAGAAGCCCGCGATCTGTGTGGCGAAGAAATCCGTCGCCAACTTCCGGCTGCGTGAAGGCGCTAAGATTGGCTGTAAAGTCACGCTGCGCGGCGCACGCATGTGGGAGTTTCTGGACAAGCTGCTCAATGTCACTCTCCCCCGTGTCCGTGACTTTCAGGGCGTGAACCCCAACTCGTTTGATGGCCGTGGCAACTTCGCCATGGGCATGAAGGAGCAGCTCACCTTCCCTGAGGTCAGCTACGACCAGATTGACAAGATTCGCGGCATGGACATTATTATCGTGACCTCCGCCGGTAAAGACGAGGAGGCTCGCTTCCTTCTCTACCAGCTCGGAATGCCGTTCCGCTCCAGCGCAAACGCAGGCCCCGGTGGTGCTACCAAGCTAGAGTTGTAGAGCGCTCCCGCAACTCTCCACAAAGAAAAGCCCCTCCGAAAATCGGAGAGGCTTTTCTTTTCTCGCTTGGTTACGGGAAGATTCCTAGGGCGGTGATGGCTTCGGCGACGCGGCCAACACCGACGATATAGGCGGCGGTTCTGAGGTCGCAGTTGTGTTTTTTCGCGGCGGCGTTCACTTGGCCGAAGGCGCGCACCATGATCTGCTCTAGCTTGGCGTTGACCTCGCTCTCGCTCCAGAAGAACGACTGGAGGCCCTGCACCCACTCGAAGTACGACACCGTGACCCCACCCGCGTTGGCGAGGACATCGGGGACGACTATCGTGCCGTTGCTGGCGAGGATCAGGTCCGCAATCGGGGTGGTGGGGCCGTTCGCTCCCTCAATCACGTAGCGGGCTTTCACCTGTGCGGCGTTGGCTTCGGTGATCTGGTTCTGGAGCGCGGCGGGGATCAGCAGGTCCACGGGCAGAAGCAGAAGCGCGGCGGGATCGAGTGGCTCGGACTCAGGGAAGCCGATCACCGTACCCGTTTTCTTGACCCAGTCCTCAACCGCAAGAATATCCATGCCGTTTTTGTTGTAGATCGCGCCCTGCACATCCGAGAGAGCCTGGATCTTACAGCCGGTGCGGTAGAAGAGCTTGGCGGCAGCGGCACCGACATTGCCAAAGCCCTGGACGGCTACTGTGGAATCCGGAAGCTGGCCACCACGGGAGAGCAAGGTCTCGCGGGCGACCGTGACGACGCCGCGCCCGGTGGCCTCGATTCGGCCCTCGGAGCCGCCCACCGCGATGGGCTTGCCGGTAACGACGGCAGGAACGGTGGTGCCCTTGAGCATCGAGTAGGTGTCCATGATCCAGGCCATAGTCTGGCCGTTGGTACCCATGTCCGGGGCGGGGATGTCTTTGTCTGGCCCCAATAAAATCGCGATCTCGGTAGTGTAGCGCCGGGTGAGGTCCTCCAGCTCAGCGGCATTGAGTTGCTTGGGGTCACAGGCGACACCGCCCTTGGCCCCCCCAAACGGCAGGTTGACGACGGCGCACTTGATGGTCATCCAGAACGCCAGTGCCCGGACTTCGCTAATATCCGTGTCCGGGTGGTAGCGGATGCCGCCTTTGGCCGGACCGCGTGTGAGGTTGTGATGCACGCGGTAGCCCGTAAACATCTTAATCGAGCCGTCGCGCATCGAAACAGGGAAGTTGACTGTCAGCTCCCGCTTGGGGTGCTTGAGGACTTCGTGAACGTTGGGATCAAGGTTGATCTTCTCGGCGACAGTGGCAAGCTGCTGCTGCGCCATTGCAAAGCTATCTAGGTGTTCGCTCATAGAACCTATTATGGCATAAAAAGCGTGGAGAATAGCCTAAGCGCGAGGGGAAGCTGTGGAGTCGCGGACGATGAGCGCCACGGGAAGTAGCTCCAAGCTCCCCTCATTATTGTTGCCAGCCGCGAGAGCTGCTAGGCGCTTTGCTGCATGTTGCCCCATTTCGTAGAGCGGTTGCCGCAGAGTGGTGAGGGGGGGATAGACGAGCTGTGCGGAGACGGGGTCGTCGAAGCCCACCACCGAGATATCACCGGGGACACTGTAGTGTGCCTCACGGAGGGTGTTGAGCACATCGAGTGCGAGGTAGTAGCCTGCCGCGAATACTGCGGTTGTCCCTTGTGTGAGCGAGGCCAGCAGGGCTTCTTTTTCTTTGCACGAGAGCTGCCAGAACGCCTGCGCTTGTAGCTCACTGGTGCGAAGGTCGCGAGCCTTGGCTTCGGCGCGGAATCCTCCGATCCGGTCGCGTATGTTGGCGGTCTCAGGCTCGGAGTAGACCAGAACGATGCTTTTATGCCCACTCTCTGCGAGATGTGCCACGGCTTGCCGCGCTGCTGCCACGTTGTCTGAGTCAACAGCGGGTAACAGGAGCCCGGGCCAGTGCGCTCCGACAACTAGGGTGGGAATATTCTTTGCAGTAAGGCCGGTGATGCTTGGCAGGGTGTCTTCACGCGGGGCAATGATTAAGATGCCATCTGCTGCAGGGAAAGAGCGCGCTCCAAAGGAATCGGGGCAGAGGATCAGCTCGATATCTGTCCCTAAAGTGTCAGCGATTCCCTGGTAGAGCTTCCCGTAGTAGTCAGATCCCAGGACATTGGTGGCGCTCGCCCCAAAGGCAAGGAGGACACGGCGAAGGGAGCTTTTCGTGTTGCGAGGGGCAACAAAGGTACCGCGTCCCACACTACGCGTTACCCAACCATCCTTTGCAAGAGCTTGAACCGCTCGGTGGACCGTGAGCTTCGCCACTCCCAGGGCCGCCGCAATCTCTAGCTCCGCAGGGATTTTTGCACCCAGCTGCCAGTGACCGTCACGGATGCATTGGAGAAGCTGGTCGTAGACTTGCTGGTGGCGTGGCGTAGTGCCGGTGAAGTCAATGGTATGTAACATCGTTGCTGAATGGCAGTATATACCCATTTTTTTCCGTTTGTCAACTCGGGTACAATGTGCGCTGTGATCCAAAACGACGACCCCCTTCTCCACTCCCTCAACCCCGTACAGCGCGAAGCTGTACTCCATACCGAAGGCCCACTTCTGATCTTTGCAGGGGCAGGTTCGGGCAAGACCCGTGTGCTCACCCACCGGATCGCCTACCTGGTTCTGCATCAGCAAGTGCGGCCCCGCAATATCCTCGCCGTCACTTTTACAAACAAGGCTGCCCGCGAGATGCGCGAGCGTGTGGAGAAGCTGTTGGGTGAGGGGATTGCCAAGGAGATGTGGGTGGGGACGTTCCACTCGACTTGTGCCCGCCTCCTTCGTGAGAACGGAGCGAGCATCGGTCTGGAGCGCGATTTTGTGGTTTACGATGACGACGACCAGATGACCCTGATGAAGGAGTGTCTGCACCAGCTCAACCTAGATGACCGTCAGTACGCCCCCCGCGCCGTGCTCTCGCTGATCTCCCGCGCCAAAGAGAAACTAATACTCCCCGAGGACTTTTCCAAGCACTTCTCCGGCCACTTTGAGAACGTCGTTGCTCGGCTATTTACGCTCTATCAAGAGAAACTTACCATGAACCGCGCACTGGATTTCGATGATTTGATCGGAAAAGCCGTGCGGATGCTTCAACAGCGTGAGGATGTTCGAGAACGCTACCAAAGCAAGTTTAGATATGTTTTAGTGGATGAATATCAAGACGTTAACCATGCGCAATATAAATTAACACAGCTTCTTTCAGGAGGAAATAGCAATTTATGTGTAGTTGGCGATGATGACCAGGGAGTTTACGGATGGAGAGGCGCAGATATTCAAATTATTTTAGATTTTGAAAAAGACTATCCTGATGCCAAGATCATAAAGCTCGAACAAAACTACCGTTCCTCCAAAACGATTCTCGACACTTCCTACGATGTTATTTCCAAGAACAAGGGCCGAAAAGATAAGAAACTCTGGACAGACAACGAGGAGGGTGAGGCGATTCGGCTTCTCGAAGCCATCAACGAGCAAGAGGAGGCGGTCTATGTGGCTACCGTCATCCGCGAGGCTATTGACAGCAACGAGCGTAAACTCTCAGAGTTTGCGGTTCTCTATCGCACCAATGCGCAGAGCCGGATGCTGGAAGAGGTCTTTATCAATCATAGAATCCCCTACACAATCATTGGCGGGCTGCGTTTCTATGAGCGCAAAGAGATCAAGGATCTGCTGTGCTATCTGAAGGTGATTCACAATCCCTTCGACTCCATTGCGCTCAAGCGCATCGTCAATGTCCCTGCGCGGGGGATTGGGGCAGGAACGTGGGCAAAGCTGGAGGAGCGGGCTCTGACGCTGAACTGCACGATCTGGGAGGCACTCGCGGACATCAATGCGCTGGGCCTCAAGCCAAGTCTCAAGAAAGCCGTCGAGAGTTTTTTAGCGCTGATGGTGCACCTGCGAAGTGAGCGGGAGACGCTCTCACTGACGAAGCTTACGGAGCGACTGATCGAGGAGACGGGCTACGTCCGGGACTTGGAGCGTGAGAAAACGGTTGAGTCCCAGAGCCGTGTGGAGAACGTCCAGGAGCTTCTCTCGGTGACGCAGCAGTTCGAGGAGAGCACTGAAGACCCGTCGCTGCGGGCGTTTTTGGAGCAGACCGCGCTGATCGCCGACGTGGACAAGCTCGGCGAGGGCGGCGTGGAGTGCGTCGTGATGATGACCTTACACTCCGCGAAGGGCTTGGAGTTTCCGGTGGTCTTTCTCATCGGGATGGAGGAGGGGATCTTCCCACACTTCCGCTCCCTCCAGAGCGACTCGTCCATTGAGGAGGAGCGCCGCTTGGCCTACGTGGGTATCACGCGTGCGCAGCAAGAGCTCTATCTCACGTTTGCTACCCGTCGCACGATCTTTGGCAACATGAGCTTCAATCCCCCCTCGCGCTTTCTGCGGGACATCGCCATCGAGCGCCTCGCCATTCCGCAAGGTGCGCGGCTTCCCTCGTTCCTAAAGAGCCAGCAACGGGAGCTGGCGAGTGTGAGCTCACCCCCCCCGCCCCTGCCTGGCGGGGGAGCAAAGCCCGCCCGCCCCCTCCCCCCGCCGGGCGGGGGCCAGGGGGTAGGAACAGCCGCCCCGTTCCGTCCTGGCGAGAAAGTCAAACACGCCGTCTTTGGCCAGGGCGTCGTGGTCTCGTGTACGGGCAGCGGCGACGAAGCACAAGTCTCGGTGGCGTTTCCCAATGTGGGGATTAAGAAACTCGTGGCAGGCTACGCCCGGCTGGAGAAGGTATAGCCTGCCGTGGGATTTACTGCCCGGCGGTAGGCTTGCGGGGGAGCTTGTCGTCGCGCATGGCGGCGTTGTAGAGGAAGGCGGCGAGGATTGTTGCGGCCTGCTTCATGTCGTCGAGCTGCACACGATCAAACGTGTCCATGTTCGAGTGGTGTGTTCTGGCATCGTACTCGATGGTGTCCTGGATGAACTGAAAGCCCGGAAGCCCGGCGGAATTGAAGGGCAGGTGGTCGGTGCCGCCTGTGTTTCGGGCCGTCACCGTGGTGGCGCCCAGATCATTGAAGGGCTTGAGCCACTCGGCGAAGATGGGCATGATGCCCGTGTTGCCCTGGCAGTAGACCCCACGGATCTTGCCGGTGCCGTTGTCCAAGTTAAAGTAGCTGGAGAACTTGGCGTGCTCCGCGCCGGGGGCTGCCGACGTGCCGAAGTGTGCTTTGACATAGGCCGACGAACCGAAGATTCCCTGCTCCTCGCCGCTCCAGCATGCCACGCGGATCGTGCGGCGCGGCTTGGCCCCAATGGCTTTTAAGATACGCACCGCCTCCATTGCCACGCTCACGCCACAGGCGTTGTCGGTTGCGCCGGTTCCCGTGTGCCAGGAGTCTAAGTGGCCCCCCGCCATGACGATCTCATCGGCCTTGTCGGTGCCTTTCCACTCGCCAATCGTGTTGTTAACCATACTGGTATCGTCGCCGTTGAAGTGGACTTTCAGATCCAGCGCGATACTCACTTTCTCGCCCGCCTGCACCATACGCACGATGCGGTTGTAGTGTTCCGCGCCCACCGCGATCTGCGGCACCATGAGTTTCTCCGCTGCCACGGAGTAGACACTCATGCGGTTTGCACGCTGGCCACCACCAAAACCGCCACCGCGCCCGCCCGCTCCTGGAGCAGCCGTACCGCCTGCTGGGGGCGTCGGAGGAGCTGCTGGTGCCTGCTGGGGGACACTTGCCTGCTCGACAAAGATCGTTCCTCCATCGCCTGAGCGTGCTTGGGAGAGAGTCGCTACCGCGCCCTCGGCCTTGCAGAACGCCAGGATGGAGCCTGCCATCTGTGCTTGCCGTGCGCGCGCGGTAAACGCTGCACGCTGCTCCTCGGTCATGTCTGCACCTAGCCCACCGCCACCACCGCCGCCCTGACGCGGACGGCCACTGCCAGCAAGTGCACCCGAGGCCATTGCCGCAAGCTGCTCATCGGTGTAGCGCGAGCCCTGCGGTGTGAAGTGTGCAGGAAGCTCTTTAGTTGGGCTGATCAAAGCGATCTTGCCCTTGAGTTTTCCCTTAAATTTCGCTAGTTCCTCAGCGTTTTGTGCCTCGACAAAGACGACATCGGCGGTTCCTGCCCAGCCTGTGGACCAGGCGCGTGGGGCGGCGATGACATTGAAGGCTGTTGGCCCAACGACACTCAGCGCGAACTTATCGCAGGTCCAGCCCCGGCCAAACGGTCCCCAAGGCTCTAGCTTGGCATCCAGGCCCCACTCGATCATCTTGTTTTTCGTGTACTCATTGGCACGTAGCAGGCCCGGTGAGCCCGTCAGACGAGGCCCGATCACCTCCGTCAGATACGAGAGGTTCTGCGGGAGCTGAGAGCGCTTGAGGCCTTCCTCACGAATCTTTGCCATGATCGCAGCATCGGGCGTATCGGTCTGGAAACGGGGGGCGGGTGCGACTAGTGCCGCGAGGGGGATTAAGAAGAGAGTAAGAGACATAAACTTTTAATTCCTTAGATCGCTAAATCGCTCCCATGAACGGGAGCGAGAGAGTGCGGATAGGGAAATATACCAAAATTTGACACGCGGTACAATGCGTTGTGTCCTCTATTTATGTTTTTGATCTGGATGGCGTTCTCTGGCGTGGCGAGAGTGTCGTGCCGGGAGCCCCGGAAGCCATCGCCCGGCTACGTGCTGCTGGGAAGCGCCTCTACTTTCTCACCAATAACTCTAGCCAGCCCCGGCGGGTCTATGTGGAGAAGCTCATGCGCCTCGGGATGTCCGCTCAGGAGAGCGAGATCGCGACCAGTGCCTCGATCACGGCGGCCTACTTAGTGAGCCAGGGTGCGGTGGGAAAGACGGTATTTGCTGTTGGGGGGCTTGGGATTCACGATGAGCTGGGGCGCGTGGGAATCTCCGTGGTGAGTGTCGCCGATCCGGAGGCGCTGGACACTGACTGCGCCTATGTGGTCGTCGGACTAGACAAAGACTTTCGCTACGAGACACTTCGTCGGGCGCAGCAGTGTTTATTACGTGGCGCGGCATTTATTGCCACCAATCGTGATGGCCAGTATCCCATTGAAGAGGGGGTGATCCCGGGCGGCGGAAGTATCGTCGCCGCTATCGCCGCTGCCGCCGAGCGCGAACCGCTTACTATGGGCAAACCCGAGCCGCTGGGCCTGCAATTGCTTTTAGAGCTCGCGGGAGTCGCCCCAGAGGATGCCGTTATGGTGGGGGATCGGCTCGACACGGATATTCTCTGTGGCAACCGCTGCGGCGTCCCGACTACTCTGGTGCTGACGGGGGTGGGGACGCGGGAGCAGGCAGACGCGGCTCCGGCAGGTTTCGCTCCGACCCGGGTGATTGCAACTCTGGCGGAGCTGTAGGAAGCGCCAAGAGCAGCTTCAGCTGCTCTAGTGCCCAGCGGCGTAGCTCGTCTTCACTCATACGAGTAGCATAGCGTGCCGTCGTTACATCAGCGTTACAACGGTCCTGTACAGGCTCAGTGGTTATCCAGAAAAAACGCCACTCTGTCTATTTCTTAGGACACTCTGTCGGATTGTGGGAGCAAATCACCCTGTTTCGACGTTAGGTGTAGGTTAATGGATTCCAAAACGATGACAGTTTCAACTAAACCTGCTCGCTTTCAGCTGGCTGACCTGCCCGCCTCTTTGGTGGTTTTTCTGGTCGCGGTACCACTGGCGCTCGGGATCGCAAATGCCTCCGGGGCACCGATTGCCTCAGGGTTGATCGGGTGCATTGTGGGAGGGATCGTCGCCGGACTGATCGCCGGAGCGCCGCTCCAAGTCACGGGGCCAGCCGCTGGACTAACGGTGCTGGTCTACGGCATGGTGCAAAAGTTCGGCTGGACGACGATGTGTGCGATCTCTGTGGCGGCGGGAGTCTTTCAGCTCTGCTTCGGGGCTCTGCGCATTGCTCGTGCTTGTTTAATGATCTCCCCCGCTGTGGTACACGGGATGCTAGCCGGAATTGGCCTGACCATTGCGCTGGCGCAGTCCCAGGTGCTGCTGGGAGGTAAGCCAAGACCGGCGGCGTTGCTCAATCTCCAGGCCCTTCCCGCCGAGATCGGGGAACTCTTCACGCACCCCACCACGCCCGAAGTCCACGCCACGATCCTGGGGCTGGTCACCATCGCGATTCTGATCGGCTGGGGGTATCTCCCCGCCAAAGTCCGGCTGATCCCGGCGGCGCTTGTCTCGGTGCTGACTGCCACGATTCTTGGCAATCTCTTCTTCACCGAGGCTCCGCGCGTGGCGATTAAAGACGGCCCGCTCTTTGCCTTCCAGATGCCGCAGCTCCCCGCCGATGTTTTAGGCTTCTTTGTTGCCGCGCTCACTATTGCCGTGGTCGCCAGCGTCGAGTCGCTGCTCTGCGCCGTGGCGACCGACAAACTGCACAATGGAAAGCGAGCCAACCTGGACCGTGAGCTGATCGGGCAAGGGGCGGCCAATACGCTCTCGGGCTTGCTCGGTGGCTTGCCTGTGACGGGGGTCATCGTCCGAAGCGCCGCCAACATCGCAGCAGGGGCGAAGACCAATGTCTCGGCGATCCTGCACGGCGTCTGGATCATCCTCTTTGTGCTGGTGGCGACGCCGCAACTCAATCGCATTCCGCTGGCCGCACTGGCGGGGCTGCTGATCCATGTGGGCGTCCGGCTGATCAACCTCCACCATATCAAAGAGCTGCATCGCCATAAAGAAGTGATCGTCTACGCCGTCACCGCCCTGGGCGTTGCGTTTGTGAACTTGCTCGCCGGAGTGGGCCTGGGAATCGGGCTTGCCGTGATTCTATTGCTCATCCGTGTGAAAGAGCCGCGCCGTCTGTTTGATCTCAAGATCGCGCAAGATGAGCCCACCACTGTTGCTATTTCCGGCATTCTGAACTTCTTTGCGGTGCCAAAATTAACGGCAGCGCTCGCGAAAATTCCGACGGGCGCAAAAGCCAAAATCACGCTGAGCGCCGACTTTATGGACCACGCCGCCTACGAGGCGCTGCATAGCTGGCAGCAGACGCACCAGAGAACCGGCGGCACGGTTGAGATCAACGAAAAAGAACAATCCTGGTACGGCGATGCCCAGAGCGGCAGTCCCCGTGTCACCAGAAACTAAAAACTAGGGGGAATTGAATTATGCAAAAACTGATTGACGGCGTTCACTACTTTCAGAATGTGGGCTTTCAGCAACAGCAAGCGCTCTTCGAGCGGCTTGCCGGGGGCCAGAATCCTGAAGCCTGCTTCATTACTTGTGCGGATTCGCGCATTGATCCGAACCTCATTACCAACGCCAAGCCCGGTCAGCTCTTTATTGTCCGTAATGCGGGCAATGTGATTCCGTGTTATGGCACATCCAACAACGGCGAGCTTGCCGCTGTGGAGTTTGCCGTCGGGGTGCTAGGTGTGAAAGATATTATTGTCTGTGGACACACCCACTGCGGCGCTATGAAAGGCGTTCTCAACCCGGACTCGCTCAACTCGCTCCCAACGCTGAAGAAATGGCTGTCGCACTGTGACTCGACGGCGGAGATCATCAAAGATCACTACACGCATCTCTCCGGGGAAGAGCTGACTACGGCTACTGCCGAAGAGAACGTTCTGGTGCAGCTTGAGCATCTACGAACACTGCCGATTATTGCCAGTCGCGCGTCTCGTGGGCAGATTAACCTGCATGGCTGGATGTATAAGTTTGAGACAGGCGAGGTCTTTGTCTACGATAGTGCGGTTGGGCAGTTTGCCAAGCTCAGTGGGGACAACGGCTTAGGGATAAAGTAGTGCTGTGAACATAAACCCGGAGGCGCTGGACGAGTTCCTCAAGAGCACCTGCGTTATTGTGGTGTTCGCCTATCTACTGACGCGCAAGCCACTGCAAGCGATTGGGCGGCTTGGAGTGCTCTTTGGGCTTGTCGGACTGGTGGAGCTCTGGGTGGCACGGGAGCGCTCACCGTACGATACTTACACCCTGATTATTACCTTTGTGGCCTTGCGCTTTGGGGCACGCATCGGGGGAATCGCCGCGCTGATCGTTGGACTGGGGGCACCTCTCTTTCTCCACGAAGAAGCTTTGATGCGGACATGGGTTGCGCTGGCAATGAGCCTTGGAGCT
>JANNDD010000904.1:0-1137 GCA_031387365.1 Armatimonas sp.
GGCGCGACGACGCTCTCAAAGGGCTGCCACCGGTACTCGCTCCGAAAGGCAGTGAAAGCAGGTTTCAGCTTTGTCAGCCCCGCCAATTCCACCGCCGTCGGCTTGTCTTTCGCGTCGCCGGGATTGTGGCCCAGCAGAAGCTCGGTCTCGTTGGCCACCCCGTCGCCGTCGCTATCCTCACCCGCAATCTTCTCCAGCCGCCTCCCTAAATCGCTACGCTGGCCAGATTTCTTCAGCACCTCGGCGACTGCCTTAAGGCGTGCGCCAAAGGGATTGTGAGGGAACTCGTCGAGTGTCACACCGGGCTTGGTGCCGGGAGCGCTCTGGTGACAGGTAGAGCAGGCGTCGAGGCGTGCGGGCAGGAAGCGCCCGTAGCGCCCGCCCAGAGCCGCCTTATTCGCCGGTGTCGCAAGGGCACTTGCCCCGCTTAGTGCCAGTATCGCTGCAACCAGAATCGCTCGCTTCATTGCATCCATCCTTAACTTCCCCCGTAACCTCTCCCATAGCCCCTCTCCCGTGCGTTAGTTCCTCACTGGGAAAGGGTAAACGACACTGTCAGGCTCCCCCTTCCCCAAGGAGGAACGACTGCCCGGGGGAGGGGGCAGGGGGGAGAGGTTATCCGGGAGGTCACGTCGTGTACTCTGCATTGATTTTGACATACTCGTAGGAGAAATCACAGGTGTAGAACGTCGCTTTGCCCTCGCCCGCGCCCAGATCCACGGTCACTAAGACTTCATCGGTCTTCATCGCTTCAGAAGCGGCCGCTTTGTCAAAGACCGCCGGGACGCCGTTTTTGAAGACCTCGATGCCCGCCAGCGTCGCCGAGGCGTTGTCGGGATCGAACGGGACACCTGCGCGACCGGCGGCCATCATCAGGCGGCCCCAGTTCGGGTCGTTGCCAAAGAGGGCGGTTTTTACGAGCGGCGACTCCGCAATCGTGCGCCCTACTTTTTTGGCACCGGCATCGCTCGGAGCGCCCGTTACTTCAACCGTGATAAGCTTGGTCGCGCCCTCGCCATCGCGTGCCACTTTCTTGGCGAGCGTGACACAGACCTCAGAGAGCGCGGCGACGAATTTCTCAAAGCCCGGCCCGTCTGGCTCTTCGATAGGCTCGTTATCGGCGTAGCACGAAGCGAG
>JANNDD010000945.1:0-11182 GCA_031387365.1 Armatimonas sp.
GACGATGTGGATCAGGAAAATGGCGGGATGGTGGCGGTTCCAGGCTCCCACCTCTTGCCTGTACTCTGCCCGGGGCCCGCCGATAAGGCACTCTTTTTCACCGACCAGCACGTGGATATTCCGGAGGGCATGGGGGCAATCCCTGTGAATATGAAGGCGGGCGACACACTCTTCTTCACGGGCTCAGTGATCCACGGCTCGTATCCGAATCAGAGTAAAGATCGGTTCCGAAGGGCATTTATCTGTCACTACGTCCCCAAAGCCTCAGCGGAGCTCTCGCGCTCCTACCGCTGCATTGACTTCGATGGCAACCCGGTCAGCTTTGCGGACTCCACCATGGGCGGCCCTTGCGGCGGCACGTGGACGGAGGTCAAAGGCCCGCACTAAGCCTGCGTACGACTTCAGCGGCGCTCGGCAGGTCATGAATCCGGGAGAGTCCCTCACCGGCATAGAGGCTAGGCACATCGGGGAGTGTAGCAGTGCCTAGGCGCCGGCGCGGGGAGCAGGGCCACTGCCCCAGCAGCCGCGTGTCTAGAGTAAGCTGCTGCGTCTGGGCCTGAAGCAGACGGTGCTTGTGTGCCAGAGGGGCGCTGGCCTCACGGGTGAGCAAGAAACGGGTTCCTAGAAATGCGGCGCTCGCTCCCAGCCCCAGAGTCCGGCGAATATCCTCTTTAGTTGCCAGACCTCCCCCCGCAATCACAGGAAAATCAGCTCCAACAAGCGCACGAACCTGGGGAACAAGCTCCTCTAAAGTGTGCGGGCTGCGTACCGGCCCACCCGCCTGGGTGCTTTGAAGAATGAGAGCATCTGCCCCCTGACTGAGGGCCTCGTCTACTTGGTCAAGCGTCCCCACCTGCCAGAGAGCCCGCCCGCCCCCCGCATGGATACGCCGCACCTGGCGCATCCCATTCCACCAGAAGACCTGAAAGTGGCGAAAACCATGCTCCAGACACAGCTCTAGCACCTGCTCTTTTTCCCACTCGGCAGTGAGGGCCAGAAGGACGGGCCGGGTTGTATAGCCACGCAGCCGCGCCAGACGCACCCGAGTGGCTTCCAAGGACGGCGCAGAGAGAGTCAGTGTCCCGAGCCCCCCCGCACGAGAAACCGTACCCGCGAGCCACGGGCCGTCACAGACCCCCAGAGGCGCCTGAACAACAGAGGTGGACAGAGGCAGACCAATAGATTTCATACATCTCAGTTTACCGTATTCTGACATCAGAAATTTTCTCTGCGGGGAATGAAGGAACATTGCCAAAGGATGATCAATCTATAGTGAGTAGAGCGGGTTGCGAAAAGGCCCGACTTTCGGCTATACTCTCTACTGTCATTTTGGCTAGCTCTGGATGGGGCGGCTTGGAGGATGGGAATGATTTTTGGCAAGAGCCATCACTACGCGGTTGTCCTTGCGCTTAGCGCGTTCTTGGCAGTGCCGCTTGTAGGTTGTGGTGGAGGCGGTGGTACTGACACCACTCCCCCCATAGATGCAACCGCACGTGCGACCTTTATAGGGCTTGTGCTTGACTACAATAATGAAAGCCTGCCTGTCCCTGGCGCACAGGTAAGTTTCAATGGAGTCAGTGTCTTTACAGCAAGCGATGGTAGTTTCACACTCAATGCTCCCGCCAACACAGGTACAGTGAATGCAACAGTCGTTGGCCCCAACAACAACTTCTATAGCACGGGCATTGTCAATGGGGTGCAGTACAACACGGTGAGTCCGGGTTTCCCGGTACCAAGTACTGCGGGGGGGGCATCCCGCGATCTGGGTGTTATCAAGATCGGGAACCAGAGTGGTCCGCCACCACCGCCGCCTTCAGACTTCTAGTCACGCGTTCAGGCTCTGGGCAAGCCTTCGGTAACATCATACGAGCTCTCGGCCTCTGCCGGGAGTTTGTTTTTTTGGCATCGCTATATTTCTCATGAATGAAAGAGCCCAGCGCCTCCTACTGATCTTGGCTGCGATCCTACTCACTTTCGGAGTCGGCATTGCTCTCAAGCGGGCACGCCTGGGCGGTGCCCTCACCCTCGCTCCCGCCATCGCGCCGCGCCTGGCCGCAAGTGTCGCCGTACGTTTCCGTGATGTCAGTGTCACCGGCTACGAAAATGCCCAGCCCGCCTGGGTAATCTCCGCCCCCGTCATCGAGACCGAGCGCGACCGGCGCACGATGCGCTTCGGGGGCGGCCTGAAAGCGACTCTCTTAAATCAAGGAAAGCCCGGGGCGTATCTTTCCTCACCCTCCGCTGCCTTCACGGACCAGCTCACGCTGGATTTCACGGGGGGATTAGACGCAAAACTTCTCCAAGACGGCCAGGTCCGTGTGCTTCTCTCCGCTCCCACCGCGTCGTTCAATACCAAAGTGCGCTCTTTTACGGCGGCGGGTTCGATCACCATAAAAGTCCTCCCTCCGACCAAAGCCACTGCCGTCGAGCTCCCCAAGTCTCTGGGAATCCTCACGATTACCTGCACTCAGCTCCGCTATGAAGTGGGCGCCAAGCTGGTCACCTGCCCGGGCGATGTCAAGATCATCACGGAGAAAGGCGATGAAGTGTTTGCACGGGATCTGACTCTAAATATCGAGACGCGCAACCTCTCCCTAGCAGACTGCCGAGCCCATATCCGCGCCACAAAAGACGAGCAAGACGAAATCCTATGAAACGCCTGATTCCTGTTGTCCTTACACTGGCTGGCTGCCTAAGCGCCGCCGCACTCTATGCCCAGCCCAAGCGCCCCGCGCCGGCGAAGCCCGTGACCGTCAAGCCTGTCGTGCTACCGAGTCCAAAACCCAAGCAAGGGGCCGAAAAAATCATCCCGCCTGCCAAGCCCTTCGAGCCCAAAGACAACGATGACCCCGACTACTACCCCTACGGTAAGCTGATGAAGCGAGACTCAACCGTACAGGGGATTCTCTGGACCCTCACCGGCGATGCCCAGCTCCTCCACAAAGAGACCAAGTTTCTCTCAGATACGGTGCTCTATAACGAGGACAATAAAATCGCCAGCGCCCCTGGCAAGCTGCGCATTGAGGACCCGCAAAACACCATCACCGGAGACAGTGGCGTGGCCTACTACAAAAAAGAGCTGCGCTACGCCGATCTCACCGGCGATGTAAAAATTGTCGCGCGGCCCAAGCCAGACGATCCCAAGGCAACTACGAAGTCGCTGCGTAAAGAGTTCAAGAACCCGGTGACGATCACGTGCGATAAGCTGCGCTACTGGTGGAAGCAAAAACGTGGATTCACCGATGCGAACGTGAAGATTGCGTTCACCCACAAAGAGAAAAACTGGACCATCACCGGCGACTCGCTCGAATACTTCGGCAGTGATGAGCATGCCGTGGTGACTGGCAATGTACTGGCTGTGAGCGATAAAGGCGACCGTATTCTCTGCGACCTAGCCGACATGATTCTCAAAGAGGGTGCCGAGAAAGTGACTCTCTCTCCCGTGAAGAATGGAACCATCATCAAGGGCGACAAAGAGGACGAAGAAGACGGCAGCAGCACACTCACTCTCTAACCGCCCACGTTCGTGTCCGCCCACTGAAAGTGGGCGTCTGTGAGCCTTCGGCTGGGATGTCGCTCCGCGACTACGAACAGAGCCGGTCGCGGAGCGACATTATGGCGGCACGCCCGTAGACGCCCACGTTCGTGTGGGCGGTAAAATGCCTCTATGAAAACACTCACCGGGCAGGGATTCGGGACGGGCCATGTGATGGGCCGCGCGGCCAAGCTCACCTTGGAGAGTGGGCGGGCGACCCTGGAGGAAAGCCTTCTGATCCAGCTCGATCGCTGGCGGCGGCGCGAAGATATCCCGATGGGCCTGATCCTCGTCGCGGAAGACCCGGCCATGGCGCTCTTGCTCCCCCTCCCTGAGGGAGCGGCGCTCAATGGGGTCGTCAGCGAGCACCTCCCCAACCGACCCCCAAACCTGCCTGAGGGTGTTGTCCTGCTGGCGGGAGTCGAGGAGGCCCTGCTGGCAATCGGCGAGGGAGAGCTGCTCCTGCTAGAGCCCGAGCGTGGCCGAGTGACCGTGGAGCCCAGCGCGATGGAAGTGGCACGTCTCCAAGCCAAGCACCAACCCCGTATCCTTTTAGATGAACAAAACTTCCCTGCCTTCACCACCGAAGGGCTCAAGATCACGGTCTGGGGAGAGGCGACCAACCTCGCAGAAGCACAAGCGGCGATGGCGACCGGCGCGGATGGCCTGCTCCTGACGGGCAGCCCCTGGGACGAAGACGCACTCTGGGCGGCGCAAGAGCTTGTGGGAGGCGGTGATCTGGCGCTCGCCCTGGCCTTCGAGGAGCTGGATCCTGAGTGGGTTGTCCGGCTGGCGGCACGCTCCACACTGCGCTGGTGCCTCGATCCCGCCACACTCCCTCTGCCCATCGAGACACTCCGCGCGGAGCTGAACGAGCTGATCAGGGAGCTGGAGGAAGAGAATCAGCGTGCAGCACTCCCGCGTCTTGCTTCGCTGGGTGCGGGCCTCCCAGGGTTTGACACGCTGGTTGCCCTCTCAGGTGACTTTCCCGCCCCAGATCCGGAGATTCTTCCGTGGGAGCAGCCCGCGCTCTACATCCGTGTGGAGTCGGTATTTGGGCAGCTGCTCGGGCTGGAGGAGGCCCTGGAGCGCGGTGCGACCGGCGTGATCGTGGCTCCGGATGCCGTGGAAAAAGTTAAAATAAAAATCCGTGAGTGGGGCTAAGCGGCCTTGGGGTAGGGCTAAGCGGCTTTGCGCTGCTCGCGCCAGAGCCGATCAAGCGCCTCTTGCGCTGCCGTGGCTGCCCAGCCTGTCGCGGTGCGTAGCCGTGCTCTGAGGGCAGCCTCAGCCAGAGTCCCCATACCACTCAGTGCCTCAACCACAGCGTGGCGCACTAGAGGCTCGGGCTCTCCCAGAAGCGGCAAGAGGGCACGCACTGTCTCCTTACCCCCGAACTGCTTAGCTGCCTCAATGGCAACCAGCCGCACTTCCAGGTTACTGTCTTGCAACGCGGGGAGTACCAGAGCGCGCCCTGCAGGATCCCCCAGCTTCCCCAGTGCCAGAATCGCGGCACGGCGAAGGTCCACGGAGCTCGCACAGAGCAGAGGGGTGAGCGCGAAGATGGCCCGACTGTCCCCCACTTCGCCCAGCGCCCAAGCCGCCGCAGCGCGTACTAGCTCCAGCTCATCTTGAAGGCAGCCAATGAGTACCTCTACTGCTGACCGATCCGCGAGCTGCCCCAGCGCGGTCACCACGGCCCAGCGTACTTGCCCTTCTCCATCTTGCAGCCCTGCAATCAGCCCCTCAACGGCTTGAAGCGCCCGTAGCTCGCCCAGTGCTGCCGCAGCACGCCAGCGTGTCTCGGTATCGGTATCTTGGAGGCACTCCATCAGCACGGGGACAGCTCCCAGTACCCGCAGCATCCCCAGTGCTTCGACAGAGGCACGCCGACGGGTTACCTGCTTGCTTTGCGCCGCCACGATCAGTGTGGGATAGGCCGCTTTCTCCGCCACTCGGAGCCCCGAAAGCGCTGCTTGGCGCACGAGGTCACTTTTGTGAGTCAGCGCCCCCAGCAGCTCCTCTGTTGAAAAAGCTCCCATGTGCCCCAGCGCCTCAGCCGCCGCGCGGCGCATACGAAAATCCGTGGCCCCTAGGTTCTGGATCAGGCGCTGGACAAGCGCAGGTTCCTGGATCTCCCCCAGAAGCTCAGCCGACTGAACGCGTGTCTGCCAATCCGCTGAGCCGAGCTGGGTGAGAAGAGCCTCAACTCCCGGCTCAAGTGAGGCAACGATGGCCTTTTTTTTCTTGGGCTGCGGTAGCTCTTTCAGGATTGCTTCGTTCATTCCCCTTGATTATAGGTATTTTGCTTACGTAGCTAGAGAGGCTCACACGGGTAATTTCATTCACCCTATAATTTCATTCACCCTACTGCCCGTAGCGCCTCGGCCCAGCGGCGGTGGGTGGAGTAGCGGTTGATCCCCAGGCAGTGTGGTGATTTTTCGGCAAGTCCGAAGTCCTCCGTGAGGCCCAGTGTGTAGCCCGCTGCCTGCGCCGCTTGCGCCACGCGAGAGTCCCACTTGCCCGACGGATAGGTGACATAGCGCGGGGGAGAGCCAAGGTGCTTGGCCATCGAGGCTCGGGAGAGCGTAAACTCCTTGGCGAGCTTCGTGTCCGAAAAAAGACGCAAGTCAGGCGGGTGGGAGTGCGTCTGCGAGGCAAGAGTGGCCCCTCCTTGCGCCATGGCTTTTAGCTCCGCCCAGTCGGCATGCGCTTTTCCTGTTAGGACTCCCACAAATGCCGTGTGCGCCGAGACAACAAACGGCCAGCCGCGTTTCCGTAGTTCAGGAAAAGCAAAGTCAAAAATCCCCTGCGTGTTGTCGTCGAAGCAGAGCACGACACTTCGCTCGGGCGGTGGTTTCTCGCCCCTAGTCAGCCAGCGCTCGACCCGAGGCAGGTCCACGGGCAGCGCCTTCGCCTTCTCCAGCGCCGTGAGCTGCGCCACAAACTCGGCAATCGTTGTGTCGAACCAGACCAGCTTGTCACTTTGGACAATATCGTGCCAGACCAGAAAGAGCGTGCGGGGCGTGCGGCGAGCTTGTGGATGGATGGGAGGCAAACTCATAAGACGATTTTACCCTAATCGCCCCGATGAACCGCCCCCGTTAGAGGGGGGCGTCTCGCGAGCGTCGCGAGCTCCGCTGCAAAGGCCGCAAGCGGCCATCCGAATTTTTATGGGCGGGACGCCCTTTGCAGCCGCAGGCTCTCCAGTCTCCCCGCTCCAACCGGGGGGATAAAACGGGTAAACTCCCTCCATGACCTCCCTCTTCTCCCCGCTGCCGCTCGGTGATGGCTTCCCAGCACTTCCCAATCGCATTGTGATGGGGCCGATGACTCTCAATCAAGCAACCGATGACGGGCATATTACGCAGTGGATCATAGATTGGTACGAGCGTCGCGCAGCAGGGGGCACAGGCACGCTAATCGGGGCGGCGGTCTTTGTCTCGCAGGGCGGACGTGGCTGGGCCAATGCGGTCGGGATCGCAGACGACTCCTATACGGAAGGCTGGGCACGCTGTGTGGAAGTGGCCCACGCACACGGCGCGCTCTTTGGCACGCAGCTCTTCCACGGGGGCGCAGCCAGCAAAGTCGCTCTGCTCGGACAGCAACCCGTCTCAGCATCGGACTGGACACGCGAGGGCTTCGATCCCGCACGGGCGCTGTTAGACGACGAGATCGAGCAAATTATTGCAGACTTTGCCGCAGGCGCACGCCGCTCCGTCGAGGCGGGCTGTGATTTTGTGGAGCTGCACGGAGCCCATGGCTACTTACTCCATCAGTTCTGGCGGCAGGATGTGAACCAGCGCACCGACAAGTGGGGTGACCCGCTGGTCTTTCCTGTAGCCGTCACGCAGGCAGTTCGCACCGCGATTGGCCCCAAGATTCCGCTGCTCTATCGCTTCTCCCTCCACGCCGACGATCCCACGGCCCCGAACTTCCCCGTCACGCCCGAGAGCCTACGCGACTTTCTCCAGGCACTCGAATCCGCCGGGGTGGATGCCTGGGACATCTCCTGCTGGCGTGAGTCCCGGCGCGGCTACTTCGGCACCGAGACACTTCTTTCCAACTGGGTGCGGCAGTTCTCAAACAAGCCCCGCATCGTCGCGGGCAATATCATGACACCGCAAGAGGCGACGGACTACATTAACGAGGGCCACGCCGAGGCCGTCGCACTGGCGCGAGCGCTGATCGTGGATGCCGAGTGGGCGAACAAAGCCCAGCGCGGCGAGCTTCCCCGCCCGGTCTTAGATGACTCCTGGCGGGTGATCAACCAGGGTACGGATCCCGGCGCATGACCGGGATTCAGTCCGGGATTCTGGCGTTTGTGCTCTGGGGAATGGTGCCGCTGTTCTGGAAGCAGCTCAGTACGCATAACTCCTGGGAGCTCGTGGCACACCGGGCCGCATGGTCGTTTCCCCTACTACTGGGAGTCGTGCTCTCACAGCGGCGTGGACGAGAGTTTCTGGCCGCACTCCGCAAGCCCAAGCTCTGGGGAACCACGCTCCTGCTCAGTGCCAACTGGCTGCTCTACATCTGGCTCACCACCAACGGGCGCTTTGTGGAGGCGAGCCTGGGGTACTTTATCGTCCCGCTCCTCAACACGCTTCTGGGGGTCACGTTTCTGGGGGAGAAGCTTCGGCCCCTCCAAAAAATCTCGATTGTGCTGGCGGGCATCGCACTCCTCTTCCCGCTCCTGGGCGACCTGCGTGTCTTCCCCTGGGCCGCCCTGCTAATCGCGTTTCTCTGGAGCTTCTACGGCTTTGTGCGGAAGAGTATCGGGGTGGAGGGCACGGTCGCGCTGGCGGCGGAGACAGCCGTGGCGTTTCCCTTCGCTTTGGGCTTTCTGCTCTGGCGGCACGCAGCACTGGGCAGCCCCCGCGAGGCACTCTTACTCATCGGAACCGGCCCGGTGACTGTCGCGCCGCTCCTGCTCTTTGGCCACGCCGTCACACGAGTCCCCCTCAGCACGCTGGGTCTGCTTCAGTATCTAGGGCCCACCATCACATTTATCATGGGCCAGCTTATCGCACCGGAGCCCATTCCGTGGCACCGCGCCGCACTTTTAGGAACCGTCTGGCTCGCGATTATCGTCTACATCTTCGACAGTATCCAGCACCGCTCGGTAAAATAAAGCCCATGAACGCCTTCTTTCTTCTCACTCTGCTCTGTGTCGCTCCCCAACCCCTTCGCGAAGCCGGAGGGGTCGCCGTCTCAGCGGCGGGGGAGGTGCAACAGCGTACGAGCACCAAGCGCCCCGCCGCGCAGACCCGAACCGTGGTGGGAGTGATTACCGCGCTGAGTGCCGAGAAAAACACCCTGACTCTCCAGCCCGATAATGGCACCGCAAGCATTGCCGCCACGATCCCCGCCGATGCCGCCTTCACCCGGAAAAACGAGATTGCGAAGCTGACCGACTTTGCGCTCAAAGACCACGTCTCGGTGCGCCTCTCGATCCGCCCGGACAAGCCTACCGAGGGCGTCCTCAAAACCCTCAAAGATGCCGCCACCGCCGCCGCGACCAAAAAAACGGCGACGGCAATCTACACCGGCACCGTTATCGCCTCATCGCTGACCAACCTGGACGCGAAGGGCGCAGACGGCAAGACCACGCGCTTCCGTGTCTCCGAGAAAACAATTTTCATCAAAAACGGCAAGCCCGCCCAGCCGTCGGACTTTCTCGCCGAAGCGCCCGTCGCCGTGATCGCCCGCTCATCGCCATCGGGGAATCTACTCGCTAGCCATATCGCCGACTCGGCCACGGCAGCCGAGCAAGCCAAGAACGACAGCCTGAGCACCTGGACCGGCCAGCTCACCGAGAGAAAAGAGAATCTGCTCACCTTCAAGCGCGACGATGGCGCGGTGCGCACTCTGCAAATCGCCGACGGCTCCACGGCGCTCTTTGAGAAGCTCACGCCCGGTCGCAAAGTCCACCTCCATCTGCTCAAAGGCGAAGCCAACAAAGACGGCCACCGCACCACCGACAAGTTCACCAGCGCTAGGTAAGGGCTACCAGCGCCGCCCTGCCAGCTCCTTAAGTTCTAGAATCTCCGCCTCCCGCTCGCCGAGAAATCGTAAATTTCGATGCCCAAAGCGTAAATTTTAGGGTTTTACACCCAAATTCAGGCAAATCACTTGGAGACGAGACTCATGGCCTAGCTCGCGGCGCTGACCAACCAAAACGGGGGGACACACATCGGAGACACAAAGCGCATTGTTGACGTCGGCAGCCAGATCCATCGTGGGGTGTCCATCCTCGGACGCGAAGCGCTGTTTTTCTTCAAGCTGCCCCGCTGGGCTGACGCGCAGGAGAAGCGTATCGCCGTTGTTGAACAGGTTGAAAATGGTTTGTTCCGTCAGGTAGGCAGTGATGAGAGCGCCTCCGTAGGGATCGGCCAGAACATGCGGGCTGGCAAGGCTACGGTCTGGCTTCGTGGGAGACAGCGGGAGCTTCCAGCGCAGACGCCCACTCTCATCGAACATCACCACACGCGACTCAATAGCGCCGTCGGCATGGGTGAACTGGCCCGCCAGTGTCATGCGAATACCATTACTGGAGAGCTGCGCACTCTCTAGCCGCAGGTCAGGCTGCACTTCAGAGTCCCAGGAGGTTCCCAGCAGCTCGCCGGAGGCCGAGTAGCGCACCAAGGCCAGCGCAGCGCCGGGCGGAGCCGCCATTCCCAAGATCCCGGCCACAAAGACCTGGTCGAAGCGGCTCACCTGGATCGTCCCCACTTTATCGGCACCGTGCCCAGGCCCATCCACAGTGTGTTGCCAGAGCGCCTGACCGCTCGGGCTGTAGGCCGCGACAAGCCAGTCCGTGTTGGGAGTGCCGGGTGCGGATGTGTTCCCTGCGAGAAAAACGTCACCACGGGAATTGGCACAGAGCGCTGCAAAAGTCGCCTCTTTGTCTTTGCCTGCTTGTGTAACGGTACGGCTCCAAAGCAGAGCGCCATCGGTGGCGTAGTGGAGCAAGAGCGGCTGGCGCTTCCCCGCCACAAGCGCGGTTCCCCCCACATAAGCTCCGCCCTGACCATCACTGATCACCCGAACCCCACGTCCTTCGTTATTGGTCAGTGCCGTCGAAAAACGCGGCCAGAGCAGGTTACCCTTGCTATCGTACTTGAGGAGTGTCAGATACCAGCCCTTAGGCCGCCCGGGTGTTTCTGGGAAGTAGGACTCTCCCGCGACATAGAAACTCTGTGGATCACCCACCGCCACACAGAACGCTCGGTCACAGTCGTGGCCCGGCCCTGAGAAACGATGCCGCCCGAGCAGGGTGCCATCGGGTGCGAAGAAGACAGTCAGGATATCAACGTCCTCTTTCTCCGTGTCCACCAGCCCAGCCACACAGATCCGGCCATCGGGGAGTGATGCTACCGCAACGCCCTCGGAGCTGGTGTCCGTTGGGGTGTGTTTCTCATCAGGGCCGGGATGATCCAGATAGGACCAGCGGACACTTGCCTTACTTAGAACCGGTGCAGACGGCGAAGCTTTTTTTCGGCTTATCTGGATCATCGCTACTGCCAGCAGAAAAACCGGAACCACGAGCCAGAGAAAGTGGGCATGACGAGGAGAAGACGGTCTTGGGGTGGGCACTTCTGGGAGAGGCAAGCTAGATGGTGCCCGTGGCGCTTCCGGAAGCGCGGGAGC